>LADV01000169.1 GCA_000961805.1 Peptococcaceae bacterium BRH_c23
ATCAGGTTGATAGGCCAGGTGTGGAAGCGCGGTGACGTGTGGAGCTGACTGGTACTAATAGGTCGAGGGCTTGACCTAAGGCGAGGTTCGAGGTTCGAGGCGCGAGGTTCGAAAGGGCGGAGTGGCTGAAAACGGAGGATTTCGGGATCAATACGCTAGGTAAGTGGCTCAAGTTCTTAAGACAATTACTAGAAAATAGACTCTGTGCAGTTTTGAGAGAATAGCGGTTGAGGGATAAATCCTTTAGCTCTTGTTTTCTACAGAAAACAATTCGAGTTCGAACCTCGCGCATCGCGCCTCGAACCTCGAGTACGCATCTGGTGATCATGCCGGAGGGGTTCCACCCGTTCCCTTCTCGAACACGGAAGTTAAGACCTCCAGGGCCGATGATACTTGGGGCGCAAGCCCCTGGGAAAGTAGGTTGTCGCCAGGTAACAAGCGAAAAGACTATCTCTTACGAGGTAGTCTTTTCGCTTGTTAGTTTGTAGTGCGAGATCGAAGCGACGGGGTTCCACCCGTTCGATCCACACTGCTGGAGTCTGCGTTATGAGTCGCAGTGTGGCGATAGGCTCGTCCGCCTATATGATTGTCGATCTGCTTTTAGCGACTATATATAAGAAAGGAATGGGTGGTCCCAGGCTTACGGATGTGACATGTTACGCCAGAAGGCTCGCATATTTTGACGGAATTCCCAAGAGAGCTTATTATCGTGTAGTTGCTTACCACTGGAGACTAACGTCACTAACGTATACCGAACTAGGAAGTTAAGACCTTCAGGGTTAAAAATACTTGGGGCGCAGGCCCTGAAAAAATAGGTCAACGTCAGGTAAACAGCAAAAGGCTACCTTTATTAGGTAGTTTTTTGCGTCGTGCGCCCGACATGAGCATTGTCTCTTTGGATTGGTGATCCCGTAAAACCTGCGGCTATGCCGAACGAATTCAGACCTGACTTAGAAGGAAATTTGAAATGCAGAGCGAATTAATACTTATAGAAATTCAAAACGACATTCGATAATACCGAACGAAGCGTTGAAAGTCAGTTGGATTTTCCATTAACAAGCGGAAATAATAAAAAATAATTGTTTTAGTAAGGAGGTAGGTTAAAAATGACTGAAGATTTTCCAACGATTACTGCGAGTACTCAGGTTCGGTCGGTGGCTAAGGCACTTATGATTTTGAATGTGCTTGCTGAGCACCAGCGGGAAATGTCTCTGGGTGACATAGCTAAGGAGATGCAGTTGGCTAAAAGTACAGCCTACGGCCTGTTGGCTACTTTAAGAGATTTTGGTTATATAGAGCAGTCCCCTTTGGACGGTAAATACCGTCTAGGAATTCGACTCTTTGAAGTTGGGAATGTTGTTGCCAATAGCTGGGATGTGCGCCAAGTAGCTGCACCATTCATTCAGACTCTGGTAGATGGACTGGGAGAAACCGTTCACTTGGCAGTTTTAGACAAAGGTGAGGTTTTATATATCGATAAGCGAGAGAGTACAAAATCTTTAAGAATTGTCTCGCAAGTGGGTACACGGTTGCCAACTCACTGTACTGGCGTAGGCAAGGTTTTATTGGCAAATCTTCCGATTGATCAGGTAAGGCGTATAATTGCCACCAAGGGTTTATCCCGCTATACCAAAAACACGATTACCGACTTCAGTCGGTTGGAAGAAGAGCTGAATCTAGTCAGACAACAGGGTTATGCAATGGATAATGAAGAGATTATGGAAAGCTTGCGTTGTGTAGCGGTGCCGTTACGGGATCATACTGGTAAAGTTTGTGCCGCGATTAGCGTATCTGGACCATCGTCGCGGTTTGACGGAGAACAGCTTGAATCGTTCGTGAACTTGATGGTTCGGATAGGACAAGAAATCTCGGTAAGTCTGGGATATAGGTCATAAAAAAATAAAGATTTATGAAGGAGGTGATTGCAATGGAGTTGCGAGAGTTTCTGTTTGAATCACTTAACAATCGTCACTGTCTCCCTATAAAGACAAAGATCGTTAAGCTGTCTTTGGGAAAATCAACGATTCAAGACCAGCAAAGCTCTCCTTTTGATGAGAACACCAAGCATCCATGTGTTGACACATCATGATGCCGTAGAGACGTACGTACACATTTTTGTTGAACGATGTCGTCCTGATTCCAGCTTGTAATCTATTTTTTCGCGCTTGTTTGAACGCTCGATGGAAGAGCGACGCCTGTAAATCAAGGTCATTTTTCCGAGTTGCGAGATGTCTTTGTAAACAGCCGCTATAAGGTTGTTTCAAGGAAACCCTTGTCCCAACTGCCCGGTGAATGCCGAGAGTCTATTTTTAATAACGGGAGGAAAAGTATTATGGTTCAAGGTATGGGAATTATTCTGGGTATCGCTGTCATTTATATTATCGTTACCACCCTGGTAGGCGTTCGGTCCCTAAAGTACACTAAAAGCACTAGCAACATGATGTCGGCCAAAGCGATGATGGGCCCGGCTGTGATAGGAATCTTGCTAATGTCTGAGTTTATCGGCACTGGGTCTACCCTGGGTACTGCTCAGACCGGTTTCGAGAAAGGTATCTGGGCTGCTTGGAATCTGGTTTCATTAGGTATCGGTTTCCTGTTCTACGCTTTCCTGTTGGCGCCCAAGATCCAGGCGTCAGGTGAATACACTATCTCCGGCGTGCTTAGTAAAACCTACGGAGATGGCATAAGGATCTTCGCCTCTGTCGTGATGATTCTGGCCCTGACTTTGGTTAACGTCTCTATGTACACCGGCGGTGGCGCGACCGTGGCCAAGCTGCTGGGAGTGTCCATCCCTACCGCTGTCCTATTATTGGCGGTGATTACCGTCATAATCGTGTCTCTGGGCGGTATCCGCGGCGTTGGTTACACCAACCTCATTCACGCCTCCTTCAAGTACATTGGTCTGATCGTGGTCGCTTTCGTGGCTTATGGGCTTCTAAAAGGAACCCCGAACGTTTCCCTGGCGCAGCTACCAGCTAAATACTGGACGGCTAAAAATATAGGCTACTCCACCCTTTTAGCTTGGACCCTGGCCAACATTGGCGCAGTGTTCTCCACTCAGTACGTTCTCCAAAGTATCTCGTCCTTGACCTCAGAAGCCGAGGCCAAGAAGGCTAGCCTGATCGCCGCCGTGACGATTGTACCCATCGGCTTTTTGGCAGCGTATGCGGGTATGTCTGCCAAGGTCTTATTTCCTACGATTAAGTCAGTTAATGCTATTCCCGAGTTCCTGGGCCACATGAGTCCGTGGTTGGCTGGCGTGGTAGTAGCCGGTATCCTAGCCGCGACCTTCGTGACCGTCTTGGCCTGCACTCTGGGTTCCACCGCCCTTGTCATGAAAGACTTCGTAATCCCCTTTGTTAAGCCCAGCGAAAAGGCTAGTCTGAATTGGAGCCGTAGCTTGGCGGTCGTCCTTGGCTTGGCAGCTGTGCCGTTTGCCCTGTTCGTACCCGCCTTGTTAAAGGTCGTGTTCTTCGCCCGGGCACTACGTACCATCCTAGCTGTTGTGGCAATCTTCGCCTTTTACGCCCCACGATACAATTCCAAGAAGGGAGCCATGTGGAGTCTGATCCTGTCCACGTTGGCTACCATCTTTTGGTTCGCTTTCATTAATAGCGGCCCACTGGGTAATGCTGTGGTGGCTGGTATTCAGCTTAAAACAATTGATAACATCTTTATCGCTGCGGTTGCCCCTGCGTTAATCCTAGTCATTGACCATTTCGTGGTTAAGAGAAAGCCTGAGTAAGACAAAAAGAAGATAATTGGGGAGGATGCTAAATGTTTAACAAGAGAAAAAGCGGAAAGTCATTAGTTGTATTTCTGATGGTTGGACTATTATTAACATCTCTAGCAGGTTGCGGCAGTAAGAATACTTCTCAGCCGGGCCAAGTAGATAAAAAGGACACAATTAACCTAAGAGTAGCTGATGTCGTACAGCCTGATCATCCTATGAATGTAGCTTTAGTAAAGTTCGCTAAAAAGGTGCTAGATAAGAGCAATGGACGCATCAAAATTACTGTTTATCCGGCAAGGCAGTTAGGCGATGACCGCCAGTTGTTTGAACAGGTTCAGCAGGGTTCTTTAGATATGGCTGAAATATCAGCCGCGCCGATGAGTGGTACTACTCCACTGATGACAGCCTTGCAGATGCCATTTCTATTCAACAGTTGGGACCAATATGCTAAGGTTATTAAAGGTCCAGCTACCGATAACCTATTAAAGGGCTTGGAAAAGAATAACGTTAAGGGTTTGGCAGTGTATAACGCTGGCTTCCGTCAAATAGTTACCGTTAACAAACCAGTTCAATCACCGGCAGACATGAAGGGTCTGAAATTCCGGACTGCTGAGACGCCTCAGCATGTGGATATTTTTAAAAGTCTTGGAGCCAATCCTACTCCAATGCCTTACGGTGAGATTTACAGTGGATTGCAAAATAAAGTAATTGACGGTTTAGAAATGGACTTTAGCGCCATTTTGATGGAGAAACATTATGAGGTTGCCAAAAATATTACTATATCAAGACATTTTACATGGCCTGGAGTTTTAATGATGAATACTGCCAAGTTTAATGCTCTGTCGAAGGAAGATCAAAAGATTATTGAAGAAACAGCTAAAGAAATCATCGATGAAAATATCAAGGATATTCAAGTGATTGAAAAAAGTGCTATTGACCTATTGAAGGCTAAAGGAGCCAAGATAACTGAGCTTTCAGAAGCGGATATGGCCAAATTTATTGAGGCAACTAAAGATGTAGAGCAAAAATACACAGCAATGGATCCCCTGATTGCTGAGTTTGTAAAGGTGGCCCGCAGTACAAAATAGACAGTAAGGCTTTGGGGGTGCCGGTATTCCGACGCCCTCCCGAGTTTTAATCAAACCAAAAGAAGGTGGAACAAGGCATGGGATATTTAGAAACAATCAGTAAGGGCTTGGACAAGCTTGCTAGGTGGATTGTTCAAATTAGTGTAGCGGTTATGACTCTAGCTATTGTAGCACAAGTAGTATGGCGTTACTTTTTACAGCACCCCTTAATTTGGACAGAAGAACTGGCGCGTTACGCTTTAGTCTGGATGTCCTTTATCGGTGCTGGCGTGGCCTTGAGGGCAAAGGAATTAGCTTATGTTGATTTGTTTATAAGTAAATTACCCATTAAAGCGCAAAAAAACGTATTTATACTTGTGGATATCACGAATACTGTATTAATCGGGTTTTTGTTGTATTATGGTTTACTGCTAATTGGTTTACCCAGTGTAACTATGCAAAAGTCACCAGCTATGAATATACCTATGAATTACGTTTATTTGGGGGTACCAGTGGGACTTGGAATTATGTTTGTCCAGTCAATTGTAAAGCTCGTAAAAAATTTTGGCGGGGAGGTTAGGTGAATAAATGGCAATTATGGGTTTGACATTCATTGTCACTATTGTTATTGGCTTACCAATCGCCTTTGCCTTGGGAGCAACGGGTGTAATTCATGCTTTAAGTATGGGTGACCCTACGCTGTTAGCAATGCTGCCACAAAGAATGTACGCCGCGACTGATAGCTTTAGTCTGTTGGCGATTCCTCTTTTCGTTCTGGCAGGAGAACTAATGGGGTTTGGTGGGGTTACCGAAAAGTTAGCAGATATGGCCCGCGCGCTAATCGGTCATATCAGAGGAGGCATGGCTTATTCTACTGTTATCGTAGGTGTTTTCCTGGGGGCATTATTAGGATCAGCTAATGCTGCCGCCGCTCTTTTAGGTAAAGTAATGCATCCGGAAATGATTAAGGACGGTTATGATCCCTCTTTTAGCGCCTGTTTAACGTCGGCGACCTCAATTTTAGGACCTATCATTCCGCCCAGTATGATTTTCATTGTTTATGGTGTAGCGGCCAACCTCTCTATCGGTGAATTGTTCATGGCCGGTATCGTACCTGGCCTGTTAATTGCCCTATCCTACTTTATTATTATATGGACGACAGGCAAACGGGAAAACTGGAAGGTACAACCTAAAGTTAAACTGTCTGAAGTGGGTAAAAGTATTGTTAAAGCGTCTCCCGCATTGCTAGTACCGGTAGTTATTTTAGGGGGGATTTTAGGGGGGATTACTACCCCGACAGAAGCAGCGGCATCAGCTTCTGTAGTGGCTGTTATTTTGGGGACGGTAGTCTACAAAAAGTTAAAATGGGCTGATATACCGTTTATACTCGAACGAACCGGAGTTATTAGCGCTTCAATTATGATTATTGTAGCGATGGCCAATATTATGGGCTGGACTATGGCTCTAGACCAAGTTCCTCAGAAAATAGCAGAGTTTATGCTGTCCTTGACTACTAATAAGTATATGCTCTTGCTGTTAATCAACATTTTTCTTCTACTTGTAGGTATGGTGATGGAAACGGTAGCGGCCATCATTATCTTAGTACCGGTTTTTTTACCGATTATCACAGCTGTCGGAATTGACCCATTACACTTTGGAATGGTAGTAAGTATAAATTTAGTAATTGGGTTAATTACCCCTCCTGTTGGTGTAGCTTTGTTTACAACTTCAATTGTCACCAAGACACCTTTGGAAAAGATGATCAAACCTATCTGGGTATGGGTGGGCGCTGCTGTTGCAGTGTTAATGGTCATAACTTATGTTCCAGATTTGGTGACATTCTTACCTAACATGATTTTTAAACATTAAACTGTATTATGTATCTTCGAAATGTTGAGCCCGACAAAGGGTAATTTAGAGCAATGGACGGTGACTATATTGGCACATGTATTTCAATTACCAACGAAGATATTGTTTGGGATAGGTTCCATTAATGAATTGGGACGAGAAGCATTAGAATTCAATGCAAAGAAAGTCTTGGTAATTACCGACCCTGGAGTAGTTAAGGCTGAACTTCATAAAGGAATTATCGAGTCCTTAAACCGTTCCAGAATAGAAGTCCAAGTATTTGCAGAGGTTGAATCAGATCCAAGTATTGCTACTGCTGCCAAGGCAGCCGAACTAGCGAAGGAATTTTGTGCTGACGTGATAGTAGCTATTGGGGGAGGCAGCGTACTGGATGCTGCCAAATCCGCAGCGTTGTTGGTTACTAATAGCGGTAATTTGAAAGATTTTGCCGGAGTAAACAAGGTGAAATATCCTGGAATTCCGGTGATAGCAGTTCCTACAACTGCTGGTACTGGTAGTGAAGTTACAATTTTTGCAGTGATGAGTGATTCAGCAAATAATGAGAAGTTTACCATTTCCAGTCCCTTGATAGCACCAAGAGTAGCAGTTCTCGATCCTGCCCTTACTTTGACACTGCCTCGTGGGATTACGGCATCGACAGGTATGGATGCGTTGACCCATGCAATTGAAGCTTATACATCAACGAATGCACAGCCGGCCACAGATGGCTTAGCTTTGCAGGCTATAGAATTAATTAGTAAGAATTTGCGGGTTGCTGTGTGGCGTGGCGACAACATTCAAGCGCGAGGCAATATGCTACAAGCCTCATTACTGGCCGGTATCGCGTTTAATAACGCCTTTTTAGGTTTGAGCCATGCTATCGCCAGTCCGTTAGGAGCCCACTTCCATATTGCGCATGGCATAGCAAATGCTGTTATGCTTCCTTACGTGATGGAATACAACAGCGTTACTGCTGCCGATAAATTAGCTGTCGTTGCACGTCTAATGGACGTAAATGACAAAGAACTAAATACCCGCTCGTTAGCACGTCAAGCGGTTACCGCTGTTGAGGAATTGTGTAATGACATTGGAATCCCGAATAGGCTAAGGGATATTGGCGCTAAAGAAGATTTACTTCATGTGGTTGCCAGAGATGCATTAAAAAGTGTACAACTGAAATTTAATACTCGCGGCGCAAACGAATCAGATATTTTGGCATTACTGAAAAAAGCCTTTTAGATTGAAGTTGTCTATATGACGAATCCGTGGGGTGGTTTTTTTATAAAAAAGACTACCCCAAAAAATATCTAACAAAATCTATTGTTCGGGTGGTATCTCCACCGCCAAAAAGGTAAAGACAGATTTTAGTGGTAATCTAATGCAGCTGGAGGAGAGAACTTGATTATTACCGTGTACTTATATCCTCCTTTAAGATTTCCGGATGGTACGGAACGGAAACAAATGAAAGTTCAGGACGGATTTACTATTGGAGGTCTACTAGGTGAATTAAAAACCGGGAGAATTTTTGGCGACTATAGCGAGCAGGCGGTATTTGCTATCGTTGATGATGATGTGGTTATCGATGATTACGTTTTACAAGCTTGCCAAACCGTTAAAATTCTTATTCAAATGGCAGGAGGTTAAAAAAACGATGGATAAAGTGCTAGGCGGTTATGCGGGTGAGATTTTGTGGGTAGATTTAACTAAACGGCAGTGGCATACCGAAAATGTTTCTGAAACAATGGCCAAAAAGTGGATCGGGGGCAGCGGTTGGGCGGTAGAAACACTCTTTCATCGGGTGCCAGCCGATGCTGATGCGCTGGGTCCAGAAAATATCCTTGGTTTCTTTACCGGTCCCTTAACCGGAACAGTAATACCGTCGTCGGGACGTCATTGTATTGCAGCTAAATCTCCACTAACTGGCATTTGGGGGGAAGCTAGTGTAGGCGGTACTTGGGGTAAAGCCCTTAAACGAGCAGGGTATGATGCTTTAATCCTTACTGGACAGGCTTCGGAACCAGTTTATTTGTGGATTAATAACGGGAAAGTCGAGATTCGCCCGGCTGGTTCTTTATGGGGTTTGGATACCTATGAGATAGAGGAAGCAGTTCGGGAGCTGACTGATCCGAAAGCTGAAGTATGCTCAATAGGTCCTGCTGGAGAAAGGATGGCTAAGATCGCCGGTTTATTTACAGACGGGAGGGAAGGACGAACAGCCGCACGTTGTGGGCTAGGTGCAGTTGCAGGCTCAAAGAAGGTAAAGGCTATTGCTGTATATGGCAATAAACCCCCAGTTCTAGCTTATAAGGATGAGTTACTAAAACGAATTAAAGAAGTAGTCCCTGAGATCACTGAAAAAAACAAGGGTTTAACTAATTTCGGCACCCCGGTCCTAGTACTTCCTTGTGAACAGTTAGGAGATTTCCCAGTAAAGAATTGGACCGGAGGGTCATGGGAAGAAGGGGCTAAGTCTATTAGCGGCCCCCGGCTTGCCGAGACATATTTGACTGGGCGCTATCATTGTGCGAGTTGTCCAATAGGTTGTGGACGACGGGTGGCTATTGACAATGAAGTTCATGACAGCGTGCGTGGCGCCGGCCCTGAATATGAGACGTTAGGCTTATTTGGCGGCTCCTGTCTTATAGATAATTTGGAAGCTATTTGTTATGCCAATGAGCTTTGTAACCGCTATGGAATAGATACTATTGAGGTCGGCAATCTTGTTGCATTCAGTATGGAGGCTTATGAAAAAGGGGTTATTGGCAAGCAGGATACAGGCGGGAGAGAGATTCTCTGGGGTGATGCTGAAGCATTGATTGGGTTGATTCAAGAAATGGGTGAAGGATCAGGATTCGGTGCTGTATTAGCAGAAGGATTTCCTGCCCTTGCCCAACGCTACGGTGAAATTGTCAACGAAATTGGTATGACTGCCAAAGGTTTAAGTTTTCCCGCCCATGACCCGAGGGCATATAACAGCCTTGCATTAGGATATGCTACGGCTAACCGGGGAGCAGATCATTTAGAAGCATTTAGTCACGCATTCGAACGCAACTTAACAATGCCTGATCTGGGAATTGCTAAATCATTCGATAGATTTTCCAGCCAAGGTAAAGGAGCACTAGTTGCAAAGACACAGAACTTAATGATGGTATTTGATTCACTTGCAGTTTGTAAGTTTTTAATGACCGGGGGAATTACCCCAACTGTGTTAGCTGAGTGGCTCTCTTTGGCGACCGGTTCGGAGTGGGATGTCGAAAGCTTAATGCGTACTGGAGAACGGATTTTCAATTTGAAGCGTCTTTATAACATCAAGTATGGTGTGGATCGTAGGATGGATACCTTACCAGACCGTATTTTGAAAAACTCCCGGGCTACCGGCGGGGCTGCAAAGAATTTACCGCCCCTTAATGAAATGTTGGATGAATACTATATTGCTAGGGGATGGGATTCTCAAGGTATCCCAACAGCAGATAAATTAAAAGAACTGGAAATTAGTATAAAAAATTAGAAGGGCTGACCAAAAAGTGAAAGTAACTATTTGTTAATAATAAACGAACGGAACAAAAGGAGGTAAGGTAAATTGACTGAAGATTTTCCGACGGTTATTGCGGGTACTCAAGTTCGGTCGGTGGCTAAGGCACTTATGATTCTGAATGTGCTTGCTGAGCACCAGCGGGAAATGTCCCTGGGTGACATAGCTAAGGAGATGCAGTTGGCTAAAAGTACAGCCTACGGCCTGTTGGCTACGTTAAGAGATTTTGGTTATATAGAGCAGTCCCCTTTGGATGGTAAATACCGTCTAGGAATTCGACTCTTTGAAGTTGGCAATGTCGTTGCCAATAGCTGGGATGTGCGTAAAGTAGCTACTCCATTCATTCAGACTTTGGTCGATGAACTGGGAGAAACCGTTCACCTGGTAGTTTTAGACAAAGGTGAGGTTTTATATATCGATAAGCGAGAGAGTACAAAATCTTTAAGAATTGTCTCGCAAGTCGGTACACGGTTGCCAGCTCACTGTACTGGTGTAGGCAAGGTTTTCTTGGCAAATCTTCCGATTGATGAGGTAAGACGTATAATTGCCACCAAGGGTTTATCCCGCTATACCAAAAACACGATTACCGACTTCAGACGGTTGGAAGAAGAGCTGAATCTAGTCAGACAACAGGGTTATGCAATGGATAATGAAGAGATCATGGAAAGTTTGCGTTGTGTAGCGGTGCCGTTGCGGGATCATACTGGTAAAGTTTGTGCCGCAATTAGCGTATCTGGACCGTCGGCACGGTTTGACGGAGAACAGCTTGAATCCATCGTGGACTTGATGGTTCGGATCGGACGGGAGATCTCGGCAAGTCTGGGATATAGGGCATAAGAAAGGGAGATATTATGAAGGAGGTGATTGCAATGGAGTTGCGAGAGTTTCTGTTTGAACCACTCAAAGATAGGTCTTATTCGTTCGCGATCAGAACTCAGGAAAATGGAATACTGTCAGGAGTAGCTAGGGTAAAAGAACTGGCTATTGACCTCGGGTTGGAAGTTATTTCGTTGGCTGAGGAAGGATCGTTGCTAATTCCCGGTGCGGTGGTATTTTCCGCGAGGGGCGATGCTGAGATGGTTACCAGGGCCGAGGAAACCCTTATGGGAGCCATTGGAAAACCCTCTGGAGTAGCCACTGCTGCTGCAGACGTAGTAAAAAAGGCCAGTCCGGTTAAGGTGGTTTGCGGTGCTTGGAAAAAGATAGGTCAGGCTACTAAGGGAGAACTACGCCAGGCGGTTATTACAGGTGGGGCAGGACTTCGGATGTCCGAACAACCATTTGTCTATTTAGACAAAAACTATATCCGGATGTTTGGAGGAGTTACCGCAGCCGTGGCTCAGGCAAAATTATTTGATCCGGATCGGTTAGTAGTTGCCCAATTGCGAGGAGAGGGGCAAGGTATTGTTGAAGAGGCTAGATCTGCAGTACAGGCTGGGGCAGGCATTTTGATGGTTGATACCGGTATTCTGGAAGATCTTAAGGCTGTTATGTCTACCGCTATAGCCGATGGCTGGCGAAAAAGTGTACAGTTGGCCTTTGCAGGCGGGGTGTCTGCGGAAGAATTAGCCGACATCGTAGCACTTGGGCCAGACATTATTGATGTTGGTCGAGCCATTCTTGATGCTCCGTTACTTGACTTTAGTCTTGATGTGGAAGGCGGGGATCGTTAATGTTGGAGTGGGATCTTTTGGAGAAAACAACCTTTTGGATCGATGATATTGACTTGGACAATGCTAACTTAGGTCAGGTTGCAGAGGTTGCTGCCCAAGCGCTGGGATTGCTGCCGGAGGAAGTGATGGTTGTTGACGTGCGACCGGGATTATTGGCTTTTGACATTTTGCAAAAAAAGGTCAAACCGGAGGCGGTGGCTGGCAAAGGAGAATCTATTCTCCAAGGTTTGGCAAGTCTTCAGGGAGTCCTGATGGGGCCGAATGCAGCTATACATTCGGAAGGTGTTTTAGGATTTATTGCACTGGATCCAAAAGAAGTTGGAGAGGTGCTTAGAACTTCGGCAGATCAGGCTAGGCAGGTCAGCGAGGCGGTGGCTCGGAGAGCAATAGTCTTTGCTTCCGGTACAGAAGTAATAGCCGGTAAGATTGAGGATACAAATTCGCCGTATATAATGCAGCAACTAGAAAAACAGGGCTTCACCGCACGGTTTGGAGGGGTATTGGAAGACAATGCCAAGCTAGCGTCCGCTCGTATTGAGGAGGCTTTAGAAGCGGGTTTTGGTTTGGTGATAACAACTGGCGGAGTTGGGGCCGAAGATAAAGACTATAGTATAGAAGCTATCTTACGTTTGGATCCGCAAGCGTTCACACCGTGGATTTTGAAATTTACCCCGGACTACCGTCGCCATCACAAGGAGGGTGTACGCATAGCCGTGGGACAGATGGGCATTGCGCGTATAGTCGCCCTGCCTGGACCGCATGAAGAGGCAATTTTAGGATGTAATTCTCTTTTAACGGGACTAGCCCAGGGACTGGATGCTGAGTCGATAGCAGAGTCAATCGCCGCAGTAATAAGAGAGCGCTGGCGGCAAGCTATGAAAAACGGAGGGTATAAACATGAATAAGAGGGACATTGCCGCTAAATTATTACAGGCGGAGAGTGAAAGGGTGCCCATTGACACCCTGACAGAGACATACCCAGGGTTAACGGTTGAGGATGCCTATCGTATCCAACTAGAGGGCATCAGTATGAAGTTAGCTCAGGGTCGAAAGGTGATTGGCAAGAAGATTGGTTTAACCAGTAAGGGTATGCAAAAACTGTTAGGAGTTAATGAACCAGACTACGGACACCTGTTTGACAATATGTTGCTCTTAGAGGGGGAACCATGCCAGCGTCAGGAACTTCTCTTGCCCAAGGTGGAAGGGGAATTGGCTTTTGTCTTAAAGGATACCCTTAAGGGCCCTGGGGTAACTATAGCCGACGTATACCGTGCAACAGAAGGAGTCATGCCAGCCTTTGAGATAGTTGACAGTCGGATCCGTGATTGGAAGATAAAACTAGCGGACACTATTGCCGACAATGGTTCCAGTGCCCGCCTGGTCTTAGGCAGCCGCTTGGTTCCAGTACAAGATCTTGATTTGCGCCTAATCGGCATGGTGTTGGAGAAGAATGGAGAAATGGTCAGCAGTGGAGCTGGTGCAGAGGTATGGGGGCATCCTGCGGCTGCGGTTGCATGGCTAGCCAATAAGCTAGCTGAATTTGATATCGCATTGGAAGCAGGAGAAATTATTTTATCAGGGGCAGTGACAGCGGCCGAAGTTGCTGAGTCGGGGGATGTCTTCACGCTGTCTTTCGACGGGTTGGGCTGTTTGAATTTAAAATTTATTTAAAAAATATCGATTGGGAGATGTAATTGGTGGATAAAATTAAGGTAGCTGTGATTGGACCAGGAAATATTGGCACCGACTTGATGTTTAAGATCCTCAAAAGTCAGCACCTGGAAATGGGTCTGCTGACTGGTATTGTGGAATCTGAAGGGATTCAAAGGGCTCGGAAAATGGGAATTAACACTTCGATTGAAGGGGTTAACGCAGTGCTTCAAGACCCGGATATTAAAATCGTTTTTGACGCAACCGGGGCAAAGCCACATCTTAGGCATGCTCCGCTACTCAAGGAAGCGGGTAAAATAGCGATTGATTTGACACCTGCCTCGATCGGGCCCTATTGTGTTCCCTGTGTTAATTTAGAAGAATTGCTGGATGAACCTAATGTTAACATGGTGACGTGTGCAGGACAGGCAACGGTTCCAATAGTTTATGCCATTAACAAGGTAGCTTCCGTTACCTATGCGGAGATTGTCGCCAGTCTATCTAGTAAAAGCGCTGGTCCGGGAACCCGTCAAAACATCGATGAATTTACGGAAACCACCTCTAAGGCCTTGGTACAAGTTGGGGGAGCCAAGCGAGGGAAGGCGATCATCGTGTTAAATCCTGCTGAACCACCTGTGATGATGGCGAACACTATTTATGTAGAAGTGGAGAATCCTGACGAAAAAGCTATTACAGCCGCTGTTCAAATGATGGTGAACGAGATTCAAAAATACGTGCCAGGTTATAGACTTCGTGTTCCGCCCATCATTGATGGTCACAAAGTCACCATCATCATTCAGGTAGAAGGGGCCGGCGATTTTCTGCCCAAATATTCCGGAAACCTTGATATCATCACTTCGGCAGCCGTATCCTTCGCGGAAAAGCTTGCCCAAAAATTAATTAGAAAGGACGTGATCGCATGAGCATGGGTAAGATTCATCTGGTGGACACAACATTGCGAGACGGCAGTCACGCAGTAAGCCATCAGTACAGCGTGGAACAAGTGGCGGCAGTTGCCGGCGGACTTGATGCGGCTGGAATTGAATATATCGAGGTGTCTCACGGGGACGGCTTAGCGGGCTCTTCGTTTAATTATGGCAGGTCTGCCACGGATGAGGAGGAATTGATCAAAGCGGCAGCAGAGGTCATCAAAAATGGAATTTTAACTGTTTTATTGATTCCCGGGATCGGCACTATTGAGGATCTGAAACGGGCTGAGGCTTGCGGAGCTAAGGCGGTACGGGTTGCTACCCATGTGACAGAGGCGGATACTGCTGAGCAACATATACGGATGGCTAAGAGCCTGGGAATGCAGGCATTTGGTTTCTTGATGATGAGCCACATGGCTCCACCGGAAAAAGTCGTTGAGCAGGCCAAACTGTTTGAGTCGTATGGCGCAGATTTCATCTATGTGGCCGATTCGGCCGGGGCCATGCTGCCGGACGATGTTAGAGCCCGGGTTGGTGCTGTAGTCCAAGCAGTTGGGATACCCGTCGGGTTTCACGCCCACAACAATTTGACCTTGGCCACAGCTAATTCCCTCGCAGCCTTGGAAGTTGGGGCAACCTTCCTGGATGGGACTTGCCGAGGCTTGGGGGCCGGGGCGGGAAATACCCAAATTGAAGCGCTCGTGGGGGTTTTGAATAAAGTCGGTTATCAGACGGGCGTGGATTTATACAAAATCATGGATGTTGCTGAAGATTTGGTTGAGCCCATGATGCACCGGCCGCAGGTAGTGCGCAACGCCCCATTTATGCTGGGCTATGCCGGTGTGTATTCAAGTTTTCTCTTACACACTTACCGGGCGGCTGAACGATTTAACCTTGATCCCCGGGATATCTTGACAGAACTAGGCAAGAGACGAATGGTTGGCGGACAGGAAGATATGATTGTTGATGTGGCGTATCAGTTGGCGAAACAATAAAAAGGAGGGTATCATGAAAAACGTAAATTTGCTGGCGGTCATTGACAAAGAGAAGTGCATCGGCTGTAAAACGTGTGTGAAGGTTTGTCCAGTATTAGCCATCAAGATGGAGGACCGGTTAGCAATTGTTGACGGTGAAATGTGCCGCGGTTGTAACGCTTGCGAGCAACGTTGCCCAGTTTATGCGATAAATATGGTAAAAAGGGAACAACCTGTCGTTGTTAAGGTTGATGTCGGTAGTGTAGATTATGCTAAGATTGAGGATCTCTGCCGGAAGGCTAAATTTCATCCCGAACAGTTGATTTGCTATTGTACAGCGACTCGGGCGGAAGAAATTGCTGCTGCGATTATATTAGGGGCCGATTCTCCGGAAAAACTTTCCTTACTGACGGGCGCTCGTACCGGCTGTAAAGTTGAATGTATTCAACCCTTGTTACGTCTTCTCGAGGCAGCCGGTGTCGAACCGCAACCGCCAGAAGGTGGATGGCAGTGGTATGGTAAGACAGTGACAGTGTGGGATATTTCAGAGGAAGTAAAACAAAAATATGCGAGCCGGGGATTTTACTTTGATGAAGACATCAAACTTTTAGATCGAGTAGTTGCCGCCCCGCTGCAAGGAAGGAGTGAATCTTAATGCGACCTCCAATCAAGCCGGTACCGCCGCGTTCATCCCAATATGGGATTGATCCAGACTTAGTTAAAACCCGTGTCAGTGAGCTGCCTGGAATGACTTCGGTCATGCTGACCGATCTTTTCCCGGATCTTCCGGAAGTGATTTTCCCCAGTGATGCGGGAGTGTTAGTGATTCGCCAAGCTGCTGAAGCCGCTTTGCAAAACGTCGATATGAGCAAAATTAAGCCAGAACACTCTGTGAATATTCTTGCCTCCCATCACGGTTTTACCCTAATGGGTGGTGAGCCCTATGCGGAAATGCTCAAGACCCTTAAAGATGTTGTCGAGGCACGCACGGGTTGTCGCAACGTTCGCCTGCGGGCGGGTGTGGGACTTCGCTTCCGCGAGACGGAGGAGTATATCAAACGCCATGGCCTGGATGTCTATTTCGATGGCAAAGCTATTGGGGTAGCGCCGATTGATCAAGGGATTCCTATTGAGACGGAGATAGGAACCTTATTCGGACTTAAAAAGGTTTACGATGCAGACTGGATTATCCATGCTCACAACAGCGATGTTCGTGAGGTTCATTTTCATCGCCAAGTTGATCGGGCTGTAAAGCCTTTCGGAATGTCTTATGCCCGAATCGAGACTCGTTCTACGTACCATCAAAACCTCGGACCGAGAGCGGCTAACTTCACGGCCCGCGCTATTTTCGATTCAACCTTCGTGCAAAGTAAATTTGCCTTTGCTTCGTTTCTTACAGTCGCACCCAACGGGATCATCGGGGTGGATGTCGACAGTGATCTGTATGCCCTTAATGATAGGGTAACTCAAACTGGTTTACGTTATTACGGCAAAATAATGACCTTATTCGGAGAACTTGAGGACTATATTTGTGCTTTAGATTTTCCTTGCCCAGTCGTTTACGTTTTCTCAGCGGGTGTCATCTATGCCAATGTTGTGGGCGCTAACACTGATCTTTATGATCTCGACTTACCTTTACCAGCTTATACCTGGTATACAGAGGCATTTTACGGTAAACAGGGTCGGCCTTTGCTTGCTGATATTCCCACAGTTAATCGGGCCATTAAAATGTGTGTACAAAATTATGCCTGGACCGGTTATCCGACGGCTTTTTTTAGTGAGCACATTCCGACGATTGTTGTCGGACAGGAACAAGCCGAACTTTTTAATCGCGATCCGCAAAATCTTACCTATATGGACCATGCCATGGTGGCTGAGAGCACGGAGTCGGCTATGGAATTTGCCTATAAGACCACAGGGACGAGAAAGGTCGTTATTTTTGATGGGGCTGTCGGTGGTATTAATGTCAGCGAATCTTTGGCCGAGGAACTGTTGCAGAAAGCTCCCGCTGTCAGCGCTAAAGTCGATGAAATCTTATTGCCGAAATGGCTGCGGCAGAGAGGAATTGAATTAGTACGCCCTAAATAGAGATGCTGTTCTTTTCATTTCTAGTATAACCAGTAAAAAAGTGGAAGCTTAATAATAAATAGGATGGTGACAAATGAGAGCTAGATCTTTAAGACAGTGGTTACAGGTTTTGAATACTGATGGTATGTTAAAACATGTTGATAAAAAAGTGAATCTTTCTTACGAACTGGCAGCTGTGGGTAAAAAAGCGGATGGACGCTTTGCGGTACAGTTTGATAAGCCGGGTGATTCGCAAGTACCCGTGGTAACAGGTATCGGTGGCAGCAGGGAACTCCTGGCACGGGCCATGGGAGTATCTGTCGATAGGGTGGCTGAGCATTTTGCCTGGGCTCAAGCCAATCCTATGGAATGCACCATAGTGGAAGCCGGGGCTGCGCCAGTAAAGGAAAGGGTTACCCATGATGTTGACCTGGGCACATTACCAATTCCCGTCCATCACGAAAAAGACGGCGGGCCATATATTACCGCAGGAGTGCTAATCGCCAAGGATCCAAAGACTGGCGTAAGTAATCTCTCGATCCACAGGCTCCATGTTTTAGGTCCTAATCGCTTGGGAATCTTGATCTTGCCCCGTCATCTCTCCCATTTTCACAGGATGGCTGAAGCAGAAGGAAAACCCCTGGAAGTAGCGATAGCTATTGGTTTGGATCCCATATTATTGTTAGCTTCCCAGGCTTTGACATCGCCTGGTTATGATGAGTATACTATTGCCAGTGCTCTATATGGACAACCCCTAGAGTTAGTGAAAGGGGAGACTGTTGACCTCGAAGTACCTGCCCAGGCTGAAATAGTTTTAGAAGGCTATCTCCTGCCCGCTGTCCGAGAAATGGAAGGTCCTTTTGGCGAATATCCCAAATATTATGGCCCAGCTTCGCCGAAACCGGTTATTGAACTGACGGCAATGACTTCTCGAATGGACCCTATCTTCCAGACCATTGTACCGGCAACCAAGGAACACTTGCTTCTGGGATCAGTTCCTCGAGAAGGAGGCTTGATACAAATAATTAGAAACGCAGTGCCGAATACCAGAAGTGTTCACCTTACTCCTGGAGGTACTTGCCGCTATCATCTGGCTATTTCTATCGACAAACAAAATGAGGGTGAGGCCAAAAATGCGATGTTTGCTGCTTTTGGCAGTAGTCAGGAAATTAAGCATGTAGTAGTGGTGGACAAAGATGTGGATATTTTCAATCCTGAAGATGTGGAGTGGGCTGTAGCTACTCGTTGTCAGGCCGGACGTGATGTCTTTATCGTTGAAAGGGCATTAGGCAATAAACTGGATCCTTCTTCTGATGATGGGATAAGCGATAAAATGGGTATTGATGCGACCGTGCCTTCAGATGCTCCAGTAGGACGCTTTGAGCGAATTCGTATTCCAGGGGAAGACAAAATTAAGCTCGAAGATTATTGTTCCTAAAGAAATTCGCCAAAAGGATTGTGGATAGTAGACTGGGTGGGAAATAATCATTAAGGAGGGGTAGAGTGTGACGAAACGTATAGTTGTAGGAATTACAGGTGCAAGCGGCTCTATCTATGCCTACACCCTCATAGAAACATTGGCCGCAATGGGTTGGGATGTGGAGGTCATTTTAACCCAGATAGGCGAGAAAGTACTGGCATATGAATGTGGGGTGGAGATAAAGGCCTTTTCTTCAGGAATTCATGTTCACGCCATAGACGACCTCTTTTCATCGTTAGCTAGTGGTTCATTTCGTAATGATGGAATGGTGGTTATTCCATGTTCAATGAATACTTTAGGTTTACTAGCCAACGGTATAGGGGATAATCTGCTTGCCCGGGCTGCCCAAGTGATGTTAAAAGAGAGGCGACCGCTGGTAGTAGTCCCGCGCGAGATGCCTTATAATATCATTCACTTGGAGAACATGTTACGGCTTGCTCGGGCTGGGGGCATTATTTTGCCTGCATCCCCAGGTTTCTATCATCATCCCCAGAGTATGGACGATTTAGTAAGGCATGTTGTCGGGCGCGTACTAGATCAGTTGGGCATAGAACACACTCTGTACAAGCGTTGGGAAGGCGTCTTAACATAAAAAGTAATTACAGGGCGCCTTTTTAGAACGCCTTGGAGTCGTGGGACTGGCAGTATTCCAGTCCCTTTAAGTAAAGTATCTATGGTAAATGTTAGCGGGCGGCGACTGTCGCCCGCTACTTCCTAAACAAGACCATAATTGGACTTACGACTTGTCAAATTAGGCGAGTTGTTTTGCGCCGAGAATATACAGCAATTGGGTTAGGTAAAGGTAACGGCGGGTAAAAGTAATGGTAAAGTAACGGGGGTGCTAACCAACCTGGACATGCTGTTCATTGTTGGGCGGGAATGGAAATGGCAGTTGGGGCGGTTCTGAGAAATCTATTATTTGGTATCACGCGTTATCTAAGTTTCAAATACTTTTATCGTGGAAATAAAGGAGGGTAACTTGTGGAATTAGTCAATAGGGAAAAGTTGAAAACACTGCGTAAAAATTTAAGAGATATGAAAAGTGTCGTTATTGCTTTTTCAGGTGGAGTTGACAGTACTTTTCTGCTTAAAGTTGCGGTAGAAGTACTAGGCGACAAAGCCTTAGCAGTCACAGCTACTTCCTCAACATATCCTGCTCAGGAGCAGGCAGAAGCTCAAAAGCTGGCGCGCGAATTCGGGGCTAGACATAAACTAATCGTTTCGGAAGAATTGGAGATTGAAGGTTTTGCAGATAATCCGCCTAACCGGTGTTATTTCTGTAAAAATGAACTATTCTCCAAATTGTTAGTAGTCGCCAAGGATGAGGGAATAAATTACGTTCTTGATGGTTCTAACTTTGATGACTTAAATGACCACAGACCGGGAATGAAAGCAGCAAAAGAATTGGGCGTACGCAGTCCACTGAAAGAAGCAGGCATCACAAAAGAGGAAATTCGTTGTTTTTCCAAGGAAATGGGTTTATCTACCTGGAATAAACCTTCCTTTGCTTGTCTTAGTTCCCGTTTTCCGTATAGCTCTAGAATAACGAAAGAAAAGTTGAATCAAGTAGATCGAGGAGAAATGTTGTTGCGTTCCTTGGGTTTTCAACAGTTTCGATTACGTCACCATGGTGAAATTGCCCGGATCGAGATCAGCCGAGATCAATTCTTGCTTATGGTAGAAAAAGTAGACCAAGTCGTGGAAGAGCTTAAAGCTTGTGGTTTTATTTATGTTACCATGGACCTGCAAGGTTACCGGACGGGGAGTATGAATGAAATTTTATCTGAAGAGGACAAAAAAGTATGAACGAAAAAAGCCTACGTGAATTACTCATAGGAATCAAGCATAACGAAATTAGCGTTGATACAGGATTAGAAAAATTGAAAGATTTGCCCTTTGAAGATTTAGGTTTTGCCAAAATCGACCATCATCGCCAGCTCAGGCAGGGATTTCCCGAAGTTATCTATAGTGCAGGCAAAACAACTGAACAGATCGTTACCATCGTCGAAAAGTTGGCTGAAAGGGCAGATAATAACATTCTAGCCACTAGGGCTAATTATGATGTTTATAAAGCAGTTGCCGCACGAATTCCTGACTCTGAGTATTATGATCTTGCTCGCTTAATCGTGATACGACGAGGTAAACAGGAAAGACGAGGACACATCTTAGTGGTGAGTGCGGGAACCTCAGACATACCGGTAGCAGAAGAAGCGGCTATTACCGCTGAAGTGATGGGGAACCGGGTGGAACGGCTTTATGACACCGGGGTAGCCGGTATTCATCGTTTATTAAGCCAAACGGATAAGCTTTTGGCCGCACGGGTCATAATCGTAGTTGCTGGAATGGAAGGAGCCTTGGTCAGTGTAGTTGGAGGGTTGGTGGACAAACCGGTGATTGCCGTGCCCACCAGTGTTGGTTATGGTGCCAGTTTCGGCGGGTTAGCCGCTTTGCTGGCTATGTTGAATAGTTGTGCCAGTGGTGTGAGTGTGGTCAATATCGATAATGGTTTCGGTGCAGGTTATCAGGCTAGTTTAATCAATAAATTAGGGGAGGCTGGGGCATGAGAATCGCCTACTTTCATTGTTTTGCCGGGATAAGCGGAGATATGACCTTAGGGGCTTTAGTTGATGCCGGTTTAGACTGGGATCAACTGCGATCAGATTTAGCCAAACTTCCTTTAAGTGGTTATCAATTACAAATGGAGAAAGTGATTAAACAAGGCATCAGTGGGACCAAGGTACACGTTTTAACGGAAGAAGGCCATGTACACCGGCATCTGCGGCATGTTCAAGAAATAATTAGTAATAGTACGCTGCCGGACGTTGTTAAAGAAAAAAGTATCCAGGTTTTTACTCGGTTGGCTGAAGCCGAAGCAAAAGTACATCAAACATCTATCGACCGTATTCACTTTCATGAAGTCGGAGCGATGGATGCCATCATTGATATCGTTGGTTCAGTTATTGGTTTGTGGCGGCTGGGGATTGAGGAAGTATATGCCTCACCAGTGCATACCGGAACAGGCTTTACTAAATGTGCCCACGGGATAATGCCAGTTCCAGCACCAGCGACTCTGGAACTATTGCAAGGGGTTCCCATTTACTCCCGGGATGTAGAAAAAGAATTAGTTACTCCAACTGGAGCGGCAATTATTACCGCATATTGTCAAAATTTCGGCAGTATGCCGCCGATGCGGGTTAATAATATCGGTTATGGGGCAGGTGAACATGATTTAGTCATTCCAAACTTGCTGCGTTTAACCATTGGTGAGAAACTGGATCAGGTTAGTCACGACGGGCATATTCGTTACGGCGGCAAGGGTGATGTCCACCAAGGAGAAGCCCTGATGATGGAAGCCAATATAGATGACATGAACCCGGAGTTTTTTGATTACCTGATTAACAAATTCCTTAAAGCTGGAGCGATGGATGTTTTCTTGCGAAAAATCCAAATGAAAAAAAATCGCCCAGCCATAGTATTAAGTTTATTGATTCATACCCATCAATTAGAAACATTCTATCAGCAAATATTTTCCGAGACAACGTCCATCGGGGTTAGGGTTTACCCTGTGACCAAGTATATGCTTCCTTATGAAATAAAGACGGTGCAGACCAGGCTAGGTCAAGCTAAGGTGAAAGTTGCCCGTTATCAGGATAGCCTGCGTAATGTGGCTCCAGAATATGAGGATTGCCGTAAATTAGCAGAAGAGCAACAGATACCGCTTAAAGAAATTTACGATATTATCAAATACGCAGCTTACCAACAATTAGAACAAAAGGATCATAGCTAGCAAACAACGTTTGTGGTAAAGCACATCTGACAGATCGGTTATCCAAAGCTTCGCAACCAGGGGCCAGTCATCGTTGACGATGACGAAGATTCCGCCAGAATAGTTTAGTTCGTCAATTTCCTATTGGAGACCAAAGAATGAAATCCTCCTAGCAAAAAGGTGGGAGGAGATTAATATCAATGGTTCAAGCAAAGCCTTGTGCCATCTGACTCGGCGAATGCCGAGACCATTATTACTTTAGGGAGGCGACGTAATCTTGATGTATCATGTCACCAGAGCGCAACTGGAAGCATTTAAAACCTTGGAGGAAGTCATTCCTTACCTTTTAGGAGAAGATGCCGTATTGTTTACGACAAATACGCAAAACTTTGATTCGATGTATACCACAAAAAGTTTTGTGACCTACAAGGCAAAAATAGGTGACAGACTGGTGGAGGGCAGCGGTGGTAAGCAATGTGTGGTGACAGGCAAACCGGTGGATAAACTCGTTCCGAAAGAGGTGTATGGGTTTACATTTCGAACGATTGCTCTCCCTGCTATTGAAGATGGCAAAGTTATTGGCTGTATTGCGGTAGCGAGAAGCAGAGAGAAGCCGGAATTGATCATCGAAATTGCGGACAATCTCTCCGCCAGTTCGGAGGAAATTGCTGCATCCTTGCAAGAAATGACAGTGTACGCGGACAAGAGTGTGGAATCCATGTCAGATTTAGAGAGTGCTATTAAAGCATTAATAGATGGACTAAAAATTATCGAAGAAATGAACGAGCTTGTTAAAAACATTGCTTCACAGACCAATTTGTTAGCGCTTAATGCAGCGATAGAGGCGGCCAGGGCTGGTGAACATGGGCGCGGGTTCGCAGTGGTGGCTGAAGAAGTGAAAAAGCTATCTCAGAAAAGTGTTGATGCAGTGAAGAACATTAGGCAGGCAATACTAAGTAGCCAGAAGAGCATCAATAATGTAGAGAATCAGATCAGCCAAAATGTTGCGACTACTCAGAACCAGGCGCAGATAACACATGACATAGAATCAGCTATGGCTGAAGTAGTAAATAGTGCTATGGGTTTATACGATGTTAGCAAAACAATCTAAAAGTCTGCGCAGTGATAGATGAATCCGTCTGAAAAAAGCTGAGGCGATACCGAATGCCGTTATGAGTCGCCATGTGGCGATAGTCTTTCCTTCGCCACGAAGTGTTTCTTTTGGGTAGGTGGCTCGGCGATAATCTCCACCGGAGACTATCGTGACTATCGTATCGCCAGGTAAGAAGCAAAGAGACTACCACGTTAAGGTAGTCTCTTTGTGTAGTAAACATATTGTTTTGAAGGCAAACAGGGCGTCCCTTTGGCTACCCCCTAGCTTTTAAATCCCGTCCTCACGAACGAATGCTGGAAAATATTAGGATAGTTAGCATCGTGGACTTGATTATCGATTATTTATAGATTTAGACACAAGAACCTGTCCTCTCATCTAATTACTATTGATTAGCATGGTTTTCTTTTTCATGTTTACTGGCTTCATATTCGAAGCGGAACTTCTGGTTACAAAAAGAACAATGGACAAACTTTCCATCAGGTGCCTGTATTGGCATAGATACCACCCCCTTGCACACGATTTTAACCAAGTATAAGGGTTTTTATACTTTTTTCTTGATCGTTGTGTCTCTTTCTGAACTTTTTCATAATATGGGTATGAGGTGAGGAAGATGTGGAATAAATGGACTAGGAGTCTATTTGTTGAATTTCAGTGGATGAAACGTAATTTTGTGCGTCGCTGGAAACTGGATACTCCAACAGGTGTTATGGGCATGCTAGTAATCATATCAGCTCTATTATTGTTTATTGTAATAGGAAGCGGGTTTGCTCGTATCTTTAGGTCATTAGTTCCATGGGTTAACGGATCGAGAGTCGGAGAGATCTATTGGTACTCGATTAGCTTTGGAATAAAAGCCAGCTTTCTATTTATAATTTTTAGCGCTTCACTCATAATCTTTTTTCTCCATAAGATTTCCGAGCGACACTAGTACATATACAGATTCTGGATACATAGCTGATCTAATTGAACGTACTGGAACAGCCAGCGAGAGTAAATATGTATCATAAACATAATATTAGTATTATGTTTATGATACATATTATGATTATTATTGTAGTGTCGGAAATATAAAACTCGACATTGGTCAAAAACACCTCCCATATGGCTTATAAAAAACTTCTTTGGTAAATGGTATTTTAGTTCTAAGCTTAATAAAGATCCAATATAAAGTAAATAATGGACAAACTGTATATATTGTCGCTTTATAATTCTTGCATAGGGTTCATACCTATGTTAAAATTTAATGCGTTAGAAAGGGGCTGAGTTCGTGGATTTATTGTCTGGCATTACAGGTACGCAAGTATTTAATGTCATTATGGTTCCTATACAAATTATTATCATTTTTTTAACCTTCTATTACTTTATCCTTTCTATGTTTGGTTTGTACAGGAAACAAGAGGAGAAGATACTTAAGCCAGAGAAGAGCTTTGCTATAGTTGTGGCTGCACATAACGAGGAAGCTGTCATTGGACCTTTAGTGGAGAATTTACTCCAACTTGATTATCCCAAAAAACTATATGATATCTTTGTGGTAGCTGATAACTGTACGGATAAAACAGCCTTAATTGCTCGGAATTCTGGAGCAATTGTCCATCGTAGATTTAATACTGAGAAACGTGGTAAGGGTTATGCCTTAGAATGGATGTTCCATCGTTTATTTAAACTAGAGCGTCAATACGACGCGATTGTCATTTTCGATGCAGACAATCTTGTCAAAGAAAATTTCCTCTTTGAGATGAATAGTAAGCTTTGCCAAGGCCATAAAATTGTCCAATGCTATCTTGATTCCAAAAACCCATTTGATACCTGGGTTACCAATACCTTCTCTATTGCATTCTGGGTAACGAATCGTTTGCTCCAGCTCGCAAGGTATAATACAGGTCGGCTCTCGAACGTTTTGGGAGGGACAGGCATGTGTATTTCCATGGGTGTTCTTAAGGAATTCGGTTGGGGGGCGACTTCCCTAACCGAGGATTTAGAATTTAGCATGAAAGCGCTATCTCACGGCATTAGGACAACTTGGGCGCATGACGCAGTGGTTTATGATGAAAAGCCATTAACGTTTATGCAATCTTGGTATCAAAGGAAACGATGGGCACAAGGACAAGTTGATGTAGCTGGACGTTATTTTTTTCCTCTCATTATCAAGGGCGTACGAGAACAAAAATTCATGTATATAGATGCTGCTATTCACCTTTTCCAACCAGCACTGGTTATGATAGCAACTTTCTTTATGCTTACCAACCTTATAAGTGTATTTCAGAATCAGTATACTCAAGTGTTTACCTTAGTAATGCCTTGGACGGGATGGCAGATTTTATCCGCTTTCCAATACTTATACCCAATTGCAGCGTTGGCGCTTGATCGTTTACCATGGCGTGCCTATGTGGGGCTTATTCTATACCCAGTCTTTATTTATAGTTGGATTCCCATCGTCTTTTTAGGATTTGTCAATCGTAAAGACAAGCAATGGTCTCACACTAAACACACTCGCTCTATAAGTATAGAAGAAGTTATTGAAAAACAAAAAAAAGTATCGTCGTCTTAATGAATGGTTATAAAAAAGTCTTTGACACAACGCCAGTTTTTGTGTATACTGATAATCGTCAGTCTCGGGTGATTAGCTCAGTTGGTAGAGCGCCTGCCTTACAAGCAGGATGTCGGCGGTTCGAGCCCGTCATCGCCCACCAAACTCGATGTTCGAAGTTTGAGGCTCGAGGTTCGAAAGAACCGTGGAGCTTAAGCTTGGACTATAAAGGTAAGAGAACGGTGTCGTACTTCGAACATCGTACATCGAACCTCGATCATGGCCCCGTGGTGTAGTGGTTAACATGCCTGCCTGTCACGCAGGAGATCGTCGGTTCAA
>LADV01000293.1 GCA_000961805.1 Peptococcaceae bacterium BRH_c23
AAGACCTTCAATGCTTTTTCGCATATCGCAGGGTTTGCAGGAAAGAAATATTCTGAGACCATCAGCGTTCAGGCTCATAAGGGACGAATAGCAGCAATGACCTCACGAAGAGTCTCCGCTTGAAAGCCCGAATACAGCTCGATGGAAACCGGCCCGATCTTAACAATGATCGGAACTTCTTTGACGGATGTTTGCTTCAACTCAATAAAGGTTTCTTGTTTAAGGTCAGCTTTGTCTTCGCGGTTGCACTTAGTCATCCAGTATCGGAGTGTATTGGTGCTTAGGTTGTTTTCTGAGCACCATGCAGCAGCCGTTTGTCCGGAAGCACGGTAAGCGTTTACCTGCTGGCGTCTGATCCTAGACTGCTCGTCATGTGTCATGGATAATTCCTCCTCAATTAGTCTTGAGGTAATTATCCCAGTTCTAAATGGCTATTGCTATGTGCAGAGTTTTTGACAATTACGATAATAATGGACATAAAATTAAATGCCATCTCTTTTAAGAGAAAAAAGTCAGGAGATGAAAAGGTGACGCAGCCTTTATTACAAACAAAAAACCTTAAAAAGTATTTTAAAACATCGACTGGAAATTTACATGCAGTGGATGGAGTAAATATATCCATAAACAAAGGAAAAACGCTTGGAGTAGTTGGGGAATCAGGATGTGGAAAGTCAACGCTGGGAAGAACAGTATTAAGACTATTGGAAGCAACAGAAGGAGAAGTTCTGTATAATGGGAAAAACATATTAACCTGCAATAAAAGGGAAATGATGAATTTGCGAAAGGAAATGCAAATTATATTTCAAGATCCTTATACCTCCTTAAACCCACGAATGACAGTAAGCGAAATAATTGCAGAACCTTTGATAGTGAATAAAGTATTCAAAAACAATAAAGACATGAACCAAAAGGTATTTAAGCTAATGGAAACAGTAGAACTTTCAGAAAGATTAATAAACACATATCCTCATGAACTTGACGGGGGTAGGAGACAACGAATAGGTATAGCAAGAGCATTAGCCTTAGAGCCAAAATTTATTGTGTGCGACGAACCTGTATCAGCATTAGACGTTTCAATACAAGCGCAAATACTCAACTTGATGATGGATCTGCAAGATGAAATGGGCCTGACATATATGTTCATTACACATAATTTATCAGTGGTAAAGCATATATCGGATGAAATAGCCGTAATGTATCTTGGCCAGTGTATAGAAAGAGCTTCTGGTGATGAATTATTCAATAATCCGTTACATCCATATACAAAAGCACTATTAAGTGCAATACCGGTGGCAGATCTAAGATATAGGAATAAAAAACGTGAAATATTAAAGGGTGAAGTAACAAGCCCGATAAATCCTGCGAGAGGATGTAGGTTTGCGCAAAGATGTACGCTGGCAAGAGAAAGATGTATGGGAACAGATATAGAACTTAAAGAAATATCAACAAATCATTATGTTGCATGTAAACGTGCTGGAGAAATAATTACTTAGTAAAAAAAGGAGTGGATAAAAAGTGAAAGGTAAAATGCTTGCTTATTTATTAGTACTCGCACTGCTTGTAACAATGGTATCAGGGTGCGGTGGAACAGGAACGACAGCTAAAACACAACCGGATAAACCGGTAAAAGACTTAATAGTTCTGGCAATTAATGCTGACATGGGATCCTTGGACCCACTTCATACGTCAACAATAGTTGATAATATGATCTTTAAGAATATATATGATTCTCTAGTTAATAATGATAAATCAGGGGGTTTTGTACCTTCTCTGGCAGAAAACTGGACTGTAGCTGATGATGGAGTATCATATACTTTCAAGTTGAAAAAAGGTGTCAAATTCCAAAATGGAGAAGAATTCAAAGCAAGCGATGTAGTTTTTACAGTTAATGCCGCTATGAAATCACCCTACTTGGCAAGTATAATGGATCCAATAAAAGATGCAGCAGCGCTCGACGATTATACAGTTAAATTTAATCTTAAATATGCTTACTCCCCATTTTTACTAGTTCTTACTCGAATTTATATGCTAAATGAAAAAGCAGTAACAGGAGCAGGAAATAACTATGGTCAAAACCCGGTAGGAACAGGGGCATATAAATTTGTAAAACATGATTCAGGACAAAGAGTTGTATTGGAAAGGTATGACGGCTATTTTAATGGTCCTGCGCCAATTAAAAATGTGGAGTTTAAAGTAATAACCGACTCAAATACTACTCAAATAGCATTGGAATCAGGAGAAATAGATTTTGCTTTTGGAGTACCAGCGATATCAATACAAGGCATTAAAGCCAACAAAGCTCTTGCTACGCATGAATTTGATGCGATACATTTAACTTTTGTTATATTGAACAACACTGTAAAACCATTTGACAATAAGTTGGTAAGACAAGCAATTAACTATGCTATTGATAAGGATGCCCTTATTCAAATAGTGCTGGAAGGAATGGGAAAAAATGCCCAAAGTATATTAAATAAACTTACCTTTGGATACTCGGAAAATATCAAGGGATATGAGTATAACCCTGAAAAAGCTAAAGAGCTTTTAGCTCAAGCAGGATATCCCAATGGTTTTAAGATATCATTTAAAACAATGGATGGACCACTTAAAAAGGGTGCGGAAGTAATACAGGAAAACTTAAGCAAAATAGGAGTAACTACTAGCATAGAAATGTGCGAGCAAAATGCATTTAATAAAGATATGATGTCCGGTAATTATGAGATGGGTAATATGGGGATTACATTAATACAGGATGCAGATAGCTGGGATTTAGTACTTAAAACTAAAGGTGGATACAATTGGGAAAGATATAGTAATCCAAAAGTAGATGAACTATTCAGTCAAGGTAAAAAACTTACTGATAAAAATGAAAGACTTGCAAAATATGAAAAATTAGTACAAATAGTAAATGACGATGCTCCCCTAGTACCATTATTTCACAAAATGGGAATATATTTTAGCAGAAAAGATTTGAAGGTTGGATATATAGATGCATCCGGATACCTTAAAGTAGCGGAAATGAGCTGGGAAAAATAAATCAATTGCGCAGAAAAAGCCGTATTTTTAAGGCTTTTTCTGCGCAAAATTATTTAGTAACTTTTTATTTTTACTATAACAAAAGCTTTTCTTGCGGGTCCATAGATATGGTAATATTGGTTAGGAGGCAAATGATGTTTGACATTATTATCAAGAGTGGGGAAATTATTGATGGTGCCGGAAAAGACTTTTACATATCAGATATAGGTATAAAAGACGGCATAATAGAAAAAATTGGAGATTTAAATGGAGATCAAGCTGAAAAAGTAATAAATGCAAATGGTAAATCAATAACTCCGGGATTTATTGATATGCATTCACATGGAGATGAAACATTATTAATATATCCCAAAATGGAAAGTAAAATCATGCAGGGCATAACTACAATAGTTGGTGGACAGTGTGGAATTTCGCCCGCTCCGATTGATAAATATTGGCCATTTAAATATTACGAAATAGATATTTTGGACGAAATAGAGCCTTATGTATATTCTGCAGGGGATATGTTCCTATTAGAAAATATAAAAGATAAATTAAAAGAAGCATATAATTTAGATGTTGATTGGAAAACTTTTGGTGACTTTCTAAATAAAGTTGAAGAAAAAGGGATATCAGCAAACTATGTACCATTAGTTGGACATGGACAAATTAGAGCACAAGTAATGGGGAAAGATTACAAACGATTTGCAACAGATGAAGAAATAGAAAAAATGAAAGAATATATAAAAGAGGCTATGGAATCCGGCGCATATGGGATGTCTGTAGGGCTTGATTATGTACCAGGTGCTTATTCCAGCTTTGAAGAACTTCTCGAAGTATCAAAAGAACTTAAGAAATATGAGGGTATATATGCAGCACATTGGAGAAAAACAGGATTAAGAGTTGGTACACCTAAAAAACAAAAGAAAATTGATGGCATTATTGAAACTTTAGAAATAGGTAAGCAGCTGGATATACAAGTACAATTATCTCATTTGACTTCAGGCTTTGAAGTATTTCCATCTAAGAATGATTTTATGATGAAATCAGCTGCAAAAGCCACATTGCAAGTGATAGACGAATATTTAAAAGACGGGGTAAAAGTTGCCTTTGATGTAATACCTAATATTGTAGGTGGAATTATTATAGTTCCAAATTTATCAGCTGTTTTTTCACCCTGGATAAAACAATCTGGTTCATTAAATCAATTTATCAATAACTTAAAGGCATTGGATTACAGAGAGCAATTGATAGATATAATTAATTCTGGAAAATATTATCACATAAATCCTGTTGTTTTACCAGATTGGGACGAGTTTGTAACAATTATTGAATCAACTAATAAAAATTATATAAACAAAACAATGAGTGAAATAGCTAAAATAAATAAAAAGTCATCGGTGGAAATGATATTTGATTTGTTAATTGAAGATCCTCAAGCAAAAATATATGCAATAACACAAAATATGAATATGGAAATTGTCAAAGAATTTCTTAGACATCCTCAAGCAACCCTTTGCACAGATACTTTTGCTTTTGATATTAAAGGCACATGGAATTCGGCTGATGAAAATTCTGGATTTTTTCCAGCTCCAAACACTTACTGTGCAATGATAAAATACATAAAAGAACTGGGAATGGAAAGAATTGAGGATACTATTAGAAAAGCAACAGGGAAAGCTGCTGAAGTTCTGGGATTTACTGATCGAGGGCTTATTATGGAAGGTTATAAAGCTGATATTCTTGTTATAGATATGGAAAATTTAGAGACAAATGAAAACTACATAGAGTCAAGAGTATTTCCTGAAGGAATAGAATATGTTTTAGTAAATGGTAAAGTAGTAATTGACAAAGGTAAACATACCGGTAAATTAGCAGGAAAAGTGATCAGGAAAAAAGGGAATGTAAATAATTTTGTGTAAATGGAAATTTTACTTATTTAGATTTGAACGCTGAGAAAAGAACGTAATGGTTCTATTGCCTATTGTAAATGAACGAAAGGGAGCGAAGAGTTTGAATAATAAAGAAATGTTTGCCTTGGTCAAGAGCAAAGCTGAAAAAGGATTATGGTTGGAAAAGGTCCCTGTTCCACAAATCGGACGTAACGATGTTTTAGTGAAAATAAAAAAGACGTCCATTTGCGGTACTGATGTTCACATATATAATTGGGATTCTTGGTCCCAAAAGACCATACCTGTACCAATAACTATTGGACATGAATTTGTGGGGAAAATTGCAGATGTTGGGGATAATGTCCTGGGCTTAAAGATTGGGGAGCGAGTATCCGGTGAAGGTCATTTGGTTTGCGGAGCCTGCCGTAATTGCCTGGCGGGTAAAAGGCATTTGTG
>LADV01000129.1 GCA_000961805.1 Peptococcaceae bacterium BRH_c23
AAGAAAGATAGCTGTGATAATTGATGTCTTTAACTTTACACCACGCTTTTGCAGTCATCCCGCTGGTCCTACATTCGGCCACCAGCGCCTTACGTTCTTGTTTGTCCATTCGAATACCTCCATTCCTTTGTGTTATGGAGATAGTTTCTCATAGATAAAGCATGTTGACCATGCACCGGTTTATTAAGCGCTTACCTAGTTTTAAGCCAGAGCCATCGAAGTAAAACTCGAAAACAAAGCTAAGCAGCTTACCCTATTCTATGGGTAAGCTGCTTAGCTTTGTTTTATTTGTTGTCATATGCCAATTCCCATGTTATCTAGCAGAGTTACTCGTTCAGCTAAAGATGTAGATTACAACTCATATTCCGCACATTAGAAGACAAAATCCTTGTATAGGAATCTTTTTCGAAAAATTTTTCGCAATTTTATTCAGTATAAAAGTGTTATATATTGTAATTGATACATTTTATATGGTTGTAACTGCATTTTATAAGATAATTGTAGAATATGTATTTTTTATTTAGTAAAATTCATATATGATTCTACTGCTAAAAGTACTTTGAAGAGGTGAATCTGTATGGAAACGTTAAAGGAATTGCAAGAGAATATAGAAGAAGTCAGAAGTTTGTTAAATAACACAATCTTGGTTAAAGGAAGCCTTACAGATCCCGAAATAATATATATAAGTCAACAACTTGACTGTTTATTAAACAAGCATAACAGAGTAGTGAATATGTGTAAAAAGGTGATCAATGACTATTGAGGCAAAATGAGCTATGTGAAAAAGTTTAGATTATTAAGAAGATCAAACTCCTTTAAAAAATTCTTTTTATTCCTGGACATTAGGCACTTGTCACCTGTTGACATAGTAACTGCTTGTTCTTTCATATTTACTTCCTTAATATGTCGGGTATTGATTAAAAAAGATTTGTGAGCCCGGTAAAAAGTGTCTGTCATTTCTTTAATTGATTTCTCAATTTCTTTTAGAGTGCCATAATATTCAACTTGCCCATTAACTGTATGTATTGCAAGTTTAGGGCCGAAAGATTCAATATAAATAATATTGTTAAGAGATATACGATATTCTCGATAACCAGACTTTATACTTATAAAACTGCGCTCCGCAGGTAAATGCAAATATTGTATTCTTGAATACTCTTTTACTAGAGCCTTAAGGCAGTCTGAAAGATCTAAATAAGATACTGGTTTGACTAAGAAATCAAACACTTTTAGTTTATATTTAAAGACCATCATAGAAAACTGTATATAAGCGGTCAAAAATATTATATATGCATTAGGCTCCCTGTCTCTGATAGCTCGACCAAGCGTTATTCCATTGATCTCACTTTTAAAATTAATGTCCAATATATATACATTCATTTGTTCAAATTTCTCACTTGAATAATTCAACACATCCTGCGGGATGGTTGTAGATAAAGAAATATTAGCATCTATATGGTTTTCTGTTATAAATTTTTTAATACGCTTACATGTACTTTCAAGAACCGATTTTTGATCATCTATTAATACGAAATTTAGAGACATATCAATCACCTACTAATTTCATTTTATTATTTGAAGCTCCTGGACAAATACCTGATGTTGTACGAAAGTATTGTAGAGTATACCAGGATATTTAGACAGCGTGGAGGACACTCCATCTATTATAGGCATATTGGGTTTTTCTTTAAACGTATTTTCAATAATAATGGTTGTAGAATCGCCACTTCTCAAAAAGTATATGGAAACTTTTTTGATGTTAGCTTCTGATGCAGCATCTATTGCTTTATCTAAAGATAGACCAATAACTTGAAATAAATCAATGTCACTTATAAGATCGTTTTCTGGTAATATGATTAGATCAGTTATTAATTTGAAATCAATGCCTATATTGACAGCGGCTTTGAATTTTGCAGATAGAAGTCTCTTAAGTAGTGAATTTTCTATTTTTTCAATCGTAGAAAGACTTGTATCGATAGGCTTAATACTTTCCAGCATCTCATAAAAGTACTTTTTTAACCCTTCCCAGTCTTCTAATTCTATATAGCCATTAATGCCATGCATTATATTTAATGCATTATGCCTGAAATCTCTAAGTTCAAGTAAAAATTTGTCACTGTCATTTTTATTTTTGTATTGCATTTTTTCCTCCCATTAAACAAAAAAGCTTAATTATTCTTGTTATTAAAAATTCCATAGATATTTGAAATATCCTTTACACTTTTTTACTAAAATGTACAAAAAATTAATTGCGGAGGTAAAAATGGATAAAAATAGAATACCAATGAGTTTTATACTAATTATTTCATTTATTGTGCTTATGATATCTACAGTTAGTGTAATATGTTTTACAGTATTTTCAAATTGGAAACTATCATCTGATAATATTATTACAAAAATGGAAAATGATGCTAATATAGATATTTTTAATAAAATAGAAACCTTCATCAGTGTTCCTCTATACATAAATGAAGTAAACCACAATTCAATCGAAAATGAAATTGTGGATATTAACGATAGAAAGGAACGTGAAGTCTTTTTCGCTGGAGTTATGAAATCAAATAACGAAGATGTGTATAGTTTCAGCTATGGTACTGAAAATGGCGAGTATTACGGAGCACGCAGAAATACTAAAAATGAGATAGAGATTATGAAAAGTGATGCTGAAACAGATGGGAAATCTACCTATTATTCCATAACAAAGGATTTGACTTCAGGGGAAGTTGTGGAACGATTAGGAAAATTTGATCCTCGTACAAGAGATTGGTACATAATTGCCAAAGAACATGTGAAACCAATATTTTCTCCTATCTACGAACATTTTGTAATGAATGATTTAGCTATTACAGCATCTCATCCAATTTATAATAAAGAAGGTGTCCTTATGGGTGTATTGGGAACACATTTTACGCTTTCAAAAATAAACAGTTATTTGGAAGAGATTACAAAAGACAAGATGGCTATAGCTTATATTATTGAAAAGAGTTCGGGAGTAATCGTTGCAAATTCACTTGGAATACCAAATTTTGAAAGGTCTGGAGATACAACAATAAATAAACTTACAGTTGAAGAAATCGGCAACGAACATATCAAAGAGGCCTATCTAAACTATAAAAAAAATTTGGGAAATGATTATATTGTAAAAACGAAGGATGATAAGTTTCATATAAGTTTCACTGATTATAATAAAGACGGTTTAGATTGGATAATTATAACAGCTATTCCTGAAAGTCAGTTAACAGCTGAAATCACAAAAAGTATTACGGTTGCACTACTTTATATAATTTTAGCACTTATAATATCAATCATAATATATATAAAGAGCACAAAAATAATTCTAAGGCCTATTTATAATTTAATAACTACTACAGAAAAATTTTCAAAAGGAGACCTTGTACAGAGAGCCAGGGTTTTTAGAAATGACGAAATCGGGAAACTAGCCAATGCCTTTAATATAATGGCAGAAGAATTATATATGCTTATAAACACTCTTGAAGAAAAGGTAAAAGAGAGGACAAAGGAATTAGAAAGCACTAACGTTGCGCTAAAGAGAAGCGAAGGTGATATACGCCTTCTTATGGATTCTACTGCCGAAGCAATATATGGAATTGATTTGAATGGGAATTGTACCTTCTGTAACGCTAGTTGCCTCCGCATACTTGGGTATAATCATCAAGAGGCGTTGATAGGAAAAAACATGCATAGGCAGATCCATTATATGCATTCAGATGGGACGACTCTCCCCATTGAAGAATGTAAAGTCTTCAATGCATTCATTAAAGGGGAAGGCACTCATGTGGAGGATGAGGTACTATGGCGTGCTGATGGCACCAGTTTTCCGGCCAATTATTATTCTTATCCCCAGTATCGTGATGGAGAAGTTGTTGGTGCTGTAGTAACCTTTACCGACATTACAGAGCGTAAGCTGGCACGAAATGAAATAATAAAAGCAAAAGAACAGGCAGAAGCAGCAAACAGAGCAAAGAGTCAATTTCTTGCAAGTATGAGCCATGAAATTAGGACGCCCATGAATGGGATTTTAGGATTTTTACAGCTTCTTGAGAATACAGCACTAAATAAAGAACAGGTAGAATTCATTTATACTATAAAGAGTTCCACAGACACTTTGCTGGCAGTTATCAATGATATTCTTGACATATCAAAAATAGAGGCAGGCAAACTGGAACTTGAGCAGATTCCTTTTGATATACGTTCAACTATAGAAACAACTGTGATTCCTTTTTCTGCTAAAGCAAGCCAAAGTCTTGAACTCAATATGCTGATCGGGTCAGGCATTCCTCAATTTGTCATGGGCGATCCGACAAAATTAAGGCAGGTCATTAGAAATCTGATAAGTAATGCCTTGAAATTCACTGATAAAGGTGAAGTATTCATAGAAGTCAGCTTAAATAAGGAAACCGATGTTGCTATCGAACTATTATTTACAGTAAAAGATACGGGCATAGGTATGACCGAGGAGGAAATGAGAAAGCTTTTTAAACCATTTACACAGGCGGATTCATCTTCTACAAGAAAATATGGAGGTACGGGACTGGGGCTTGCAATATGTAAGAGTTTAGTGGAAATGATGAATGGAGAAATTAGCGTAGTAAGTGAAAAAGGCAAAGGGACTATCTTCAATTTCACAGTCACTCTGAATAAAACTGTAAATACAGAGGCACCCATTTTTGAGACAGCTAACAAAAGTGTTTTTGTTACAAGGCATACTGCGCAGGAATCTAATTATAATAACAAACTAAAAATATTACTTGTTGAAGATAATGAGATTAACAGGATATTATTCATCAAACTGTTAAAGAAGAAGGGCTTAAGTTGCGACATAGCGATAGACGGCGAAGAAGCTGTAAGGGCATGTGTTGATAAAAACTATAATATGATTTTCATGGACTGTCAGATGCCGGTGATGGATGGTTATAATGCGACAAGACAGATTCGTGAAGCAGAAGGGAGTAGAAAACATACGGTGATTATAGCCATGACTGCCTATGCCATGCAAGGTGACGAGGAAAAATGCTTGAAGGCAGGAATGGATGATTACATAAGCAAGCCGTTTAGTCTTGTAAATTTGATGAAGATGCTTCAAAAGCATGGAAAAGCTACAGATAATGAGAACAACGAAATAGAGGGTAACATTTGTTTTTCTGATACCGTGCTTACTCTCATGGAAGAGTCAGGTTTTGATAAGGAAACCTGTAATGATATATTAACTATTTTTTGTGAACATACTGACAGACTGATTTGGGAAATCAAAGAACATATTGCCAAAAATAACTATGATGAAGCTGGTATTCTCATACATCAATTAAAAGGCTCGGCTGGTAATGTAAAGGCTAAAGAAATAGCCAAGTACGCCTTGGAGATGGAAGAAGGTATAAAAACTTCCAATAGTGAAATTCTTGGCAGATTATTGGAGGAGATAGAGAGGTCGTTAAAGGTTTTGAAAGAAAAAAGAAAAGGAGGATGCCCAAATGATCACAGGGAATGTAATGATTGTTGATGATTCTCCTATCGATAGAAAAATTATCTCGCAGATCCTTAAAGAGAGACTTGGCGGTATTAGTGTGTTCGAGTCTGAAGATGGGCGAAATATTTATCAAAAGCTTGTGTTAAACAATATTCAAATGTGTATTTTAGACATTGTGATGCCTCATAAGAATGGATATCAGATATTAGAAGAGATGAAAAACAATCCTGATTTAATGGATATACCTGTCATTGTGTGTACAGGTATTGAAGATAAACAAGCTATAGAAAAAGCTCTAACCCTTGGAGCTTATGACTATTTTTCTAAGCCTTTTACTCAAGAAGCAATGAAAATATCGTTACCTTTAAAGGTTAAAAATGCAATAGAATTTATGAAAAGAAAAGAAGAGATTATATATTTAAGCTATCATGATAAATTAACAAGCCTTTATAATAGAAGATTCTTTGAAGAAGTAATGATAAAATTTGATACTGAAAGAAATCTTCCCATTTCAATAATTATGGGGGATGTTAATGGGTTGAAGCTTGTAAATGATGCCTTTGGCCATGAAAAAGGGGATGAACTTTTACAGAAAGCAGCTGCAGCAATTCAAAATTCATGTAGAAAGGATGAAATAGTTGCCCGCTGGGGTGGAGATGAATTTGTCATTCTTATGACAAAGACTAAAGCAGAAGATATAGAAAGAGTCATCAATAGGATAAAAAAATCATATTCAGGTGAGTATGTTAACTCTTTAAGTGTCAGTGTCTCATTTGGGTGGAGTACAAAAAGCAAAGCTAATGAAGACATACTAAAAGTATTAAAAAGTGCTGAAGATCTTATGTACAAACATAAAACTATTGAAAATCAAGGGATAAGGAGTAATACAATAAACACAATAATTAATACTCTGCATGAAAAGAGTCCAAGAGAAGAACAACATTCTAAAAGAGTAAGTGAAATATGTCAGAATATAGGAAAAGCTATGGACTTCTCAGAAATTGAACAAAGTATACTCAAAGCAGTGGGCTTACTTCATGATATAGGGAAAATTGCAATCGACGATAGTATACTTAATAAACCTGGGAAACTTACAGAACAGGAGTGGGAAGAAATAAAGCGACATCCCGATATTGGATATAGAATACTAAGCACATCTTATGACTTTTTAGAATTAGCAGATTGTATATTAGCACACCATGAAAAATGGGCTGGTACAGGTTATCCAAAAGGATTAAAAGGAGAAGACATTCCAAGGATAGCAAGGATTATTGCTATTGCTGACAGCTACGACGCTATGACCAGTGAACGACCATATCGAAAGGCAATGAGTGAAGAAGAAGCCTGTATAGAAATAAGAAAAAACTCGGGAACACAGTTCGATCCTAAAATCGCAAGAATATTTATTGAAAAAGTGCTAGGCATGGGATGGCACTATTCAGTATGTGAACAGTTCCGCACCACCTGATCTGATCGTGCTTAAATAACAAGGAGATGACATAGTGAGGAGACTTATAACAAGCATAATAGCGGTTGTGTTTTTATTATCTTTTCCCCTTGCTGCCTTTGCTAATTCTGGACCTGTATTTTGGCAGGGCTATCCGTCATCGGATGTGATGTCAGTTGATGAACACTCTCCAATTGCAGTGGAAAATGAAACCCTTGTGTTTGATTTCGCTGATGGTGATAATTCTCACTATTCGATCAGAGGCAGGGTTAATGCAGCTTATAAAATGAGGAACCCGACAAATGAGATGCAGTCGGTACAGATGGCATTCCCGTTTGTGGGAAGTTTAGATAGCTTAAAAGCGGAGGATATTGTCATCGCCACCGATGGAAGCGTTCTCCCATATGAAGTGTATTTGGGAGATGTGGTCAACAGCTATGGGGATCCCTTACAGGAAGACAATAATACAAGCTTCGATTTTGAGCGTATTGTTAGCACCCTAACGAATAAGGCTTATCAGGCGGAAAGCATCGGAGGAAAGAAAACGGGCAAGCTCTATCTTATTGAAGTTATCCCTCTCAATAATCAAAGAATAAACTGTGCCATTGATTTTACGTTTGACAAAGAAAAAACTAAAGTACTTACAAACGGATTTAACCGTTATGAACGTAACGATCAGCAAACAAAAATTGCTGCATGGTGCTATGAACCGGAGCTATTAGAAATTTTTGTTTTAGGTGAGGATATCAATCTAGAGGTAAACGGTTTTTTGGATGGCTCTCTTGAGGGAAAAACCGATTTATTTACCTATCGAATCTCGACACAGGAAATAGAACTTAAACCGTATTTGATGGAGAGAATACAAAAGCACATAACATCAGTACAAGACAGCGAAATCTTGGACATTTAGGTGCTGTTTGGCGGAAACTCCACGGTGTACAGAAATGTAATAATTCGCATGTAATTTCCATTTGATAAAAGGTTATCTACCGAGGTGTAGCCTTCATTATGCTCAAACGATTCCTCAAGAGCTTTCGCATATAGGTTAAATAACTGGGTAACGCCAACGTGCCTTGAGAATACCAAAGAGATGCCGCTGCCGCTGCCGGCATCTCTTTGTGCGCTAGTCTCTGTCCTTTTTAAGTAATTGTCAAAACCTAAGCACTTGAGTAAAGAAAAAGCCCAACCCAAAGGTTGGACACGAATTCGCTATTTATTAGTTTTGTAGCAGTTTGCCGGAAGCTCTTTTGACCAAGGAACAAATTTTTCAATCAGTTCTGGGCGCTGGTCGAAATCGGTATTCGGCATCTGTTTCAATAAATAGACCAGATAGTCATAAACCTTCAGGTTATTTGCCAGCGCAGTCAGAATGATGCTGTATACCATTGAACTGTCGTGGGCACCGCGATCCGTTTTCATGGTGACCCAATTTTTGCGGCCGATTGTAAACGGACGTATACTTCGTTCCACCAAATTGTTTGTCGACTCTAGGCGGCCATCTAAAAGAATGTTTTCAAAATACGGCCACTGGTTCAGCGCATAATTTACAGCATCATAAGCCTGGGACTTGG
>LADV01000256.1 GCA_000961805.1 Peptococcaceae bacterium BRH_c23
ATGGTATCCCCATCATCGATATAATTAAAGATCTCGCGTAGGATTCTAGTCAGGTAATCCGCCAGAATCTTAGATGACTCAGCCGAATCCAGCGGCTGGGTATCTTTTATGACAAGCTCTTGATCCACTTTATTTAGGTTTTCGTTAACGATCTCGTTTATGATTTGTTCATACAGGCCATAGATAATTCCAGACATGCTCCACCTCTAACTTATGACTGCTTTAGCTTTTCTACTAGTGGAATAACTGCGTAGTAATATAAGTCTAACTCAGTTTGGTTAACCCACCAATGTGGCAGTGGTAGTAATATGTGAATTTACTCAATTCAGATTTAAGTATTCTAAGCATTCCTTTAAGTCTCTCCATGTTCTACTTTACCACAGGGAACACAAATTCACCTGCTAATTTGAGCTTGGCGCAGTATAGCTATAGTGTCAAGGATTTAATGTATGTAGTACGCGTCACACTTCGACAAAATGCGGGAGGTGCCAGTCCCTTAATGTGTAAATCAACACCGCTGATGAAATGAGTAACTCCCATAGCTTCAATCAAATAGACCGCCTGTTCCATCAGTACCTGCTTCAATCGCAGGCTCCCTGCGTTATTTTCGTCAAACCTTATATGAAAGCTTTTAGTGCGGGGTTCCGAAAAGCAGCAGGCAGCCCTTATTTTGGCATCTTTAATAAACATCGGTATTTTAGTCAACCACCTTTCTCATAATAATATGGAATTAAGGCATATATTCTCTTGCATTATATGGAATACAATTCCTCATGTCAATAGAAACATATGCTGTAATTCCGTATAAAGAGCCGATGTATTGTCTATAATCATATACAAGGTGGTGAATTGTAATGTATGAGGATTTATTTTACGAAAGATTAACCACGCTCCGCACACAAAAAGGAGTTTCTGCAAGGGATATGAGCCTGTCTTTGGGTCAAAGTGAAAGTTATATCAATAAAATTGAGAACAAAAAGTCGCTGCCATCCATGACAGGATTTTTTTATATCTGCGAATACCTAAATGTCCCTCCTAAGGATTTCTTTAATGACGAAGTAAGCTTTCCGACAAAATTAAATGATTTGATTAACGAGTCAAAGAGGCTAAACGACGGCCAATTGGAACATCTTCTGGCTATCATTAAGGACTTAAAGACAACCTAAAAAAAAGCAGGCAAAAGAAAAGGACTAACGTGTTGCAAGCACGCCAGCCCAACCGATTGCCTAACCGAACGGTTAGCCGGAATTAGAAGTTATAAAGAAATAACCGCAATCCTAGGGTTATTTCTTCTTTATGATCAAAACAAATCTTAGATTCCCTTAGTAGGTCATGTTGTTCTTCGGGCATCTAATAAGGAAACCAATTCTTTGGAAAACTTCACTTGTCAACATTAAATCTTTACCGTCTTCTTCATCACAAAACCCGGCAGCGGCTCCTTCATCTTCCAGACAATACTAATCGGTGCCGAGCCATGATGGCTTTGAAAATCGGCAAATCCAATACAAGTAAAGGTCGCGGCAAAAGCCCCCTCTTTCTTATACTCTCTCACAAAAAACAACACATTCCCACCACTGGTTACTTGGTTAAGATACCTCTGCCCTGTCAGTGATTCCACCGTCGTCCGGCTTTGAGACTGCCAATGAAACAGCTCTTCATTGATATATCCACCACAAAAACAAAGGTTATTTCCTTCGTTACCAGGCGCCGCTTCACGCTATCCCTCACAGCGCTCTCCGATTCCGCGACTAGAAATTCTGAAGGAATCCCCGCTTTATTAAAAACCTGAGCCATAAATTCAGAATGCTTTTTACTTAAACAAAAGCTAATTCCAATGATCTCCGCAGGATCGCGCTTGCCGATGTGCAGGTCGGCGATGTGTAGGAATTTCATTGGGCTAGGCTCCTTCACTAAATTAGGCAATTCTGACAATTATCGAATATTTTGTGCTAACCTTCAAATATATACAAACGACTGCGGTGCAAAGCTGATCCCAAAATCCGAGAGTTTTAACGGTTCCAGGTATTTTTTTACTTCACCTAACCTGTACGCGATAGCTTTTTCCTTATGCTCAAAATATTGATCATAAAACCTTTTCGTGATTCCTGAATATTCAGCCGTTATATCCCAAACCTTATCAGGGATATCTTCGATCACTCCAAGTAATTCCACTTCGCCAACTACACGCATGACCGGTGAGGTTGAATAAATAACAATTTTATCCACATCAGACTTACACTTGATTTTCCGGAACTCGAACTGTTTACTGCCGTTAAAAATATTTTCCACATGCTCAGGGTTAATCGATAATAACATTTTGCGCATCTACGTCACCCATCTCCAGTATTTTAGTAAATTGATCCTTACTGAAATCCAATTGATAAGGATGGGAATTAAACAAGCCTTGATTCTTTAAATCCTTGTGAATAACATTATGTCCTTTGCCAAAATAACCGTTATATACTAATTCCAGCATGATAATATTTTTCTGGTTCTCATATGTAACTGTTAATTCCTCCGGAGAAAAAACCGTTTTATTTCCGGCATTTTTAATGAAATCAGCAAGACTTATAGTGGTTTTACCATTACTCTTGATTACTTCCATCTTAGTTATTGTGCAATAAGATGTAACTGCTGACTTATAGGTTTTTCCCGTATCGCCTTCATATATCCGATAAATATAAACCGGTTCATCAATTTCATAATGCATCGCCGTAAAAGGAGAAGCTATGTAAACCTTAGTAATCCCATTGCCAGCTGTTTCTTCTTCAATTTCACGTTTCTTGATTTTTAGCTCAGAATACGGAAAAAGTCGATCATGGTATCTCTCATAAATCGGAATTAATCCCGCCTTGCTAAAATCTGGACGAATAAACGGAAAAGATTTATAAGGGTCGCTGTAATCAATTTTACTACGACTTTTTAAATATATACACTCACCACGCCGGTTTCTTCCCATACATATAAACCCAAATCTTTCAAAAAGGTTGATTAGTTCGGAATATTTTTCATATACTGTAACATAGATTTCCTCAGTCCTATCTTCACACCATTTCCAGAGAGAAACTCCTAACGCTCCCTCTCCAAGCCGCATACCCCGATAGCGTTCAGCCAAACGTAATGTACCAATTTTGACGCGTGATATAGCGGGAAGAATTGTTGAATCCGAAAGCTTAATGGCTTCATTTTCCCGTTTCAAATAAATAAAAGCTCCCACACCTTGTTCATCATGAAAAACGAGCGCACTCTCCCCAGCATCGCTCTTTCTTTTAAACCAGTCCGGAAATTCCTCGTAATCAGCCTTGAGAGAATCAAAAAAGCCGTCATCAAGGTCTACCTCTGAAAACTTGTGCCATTCAAACTTTCCAGCCATTCTCCTACCTCCACTCTATCACTTTAGGCATTACAATAGATGTAGTCAGGGCCTTCTTTAGAACGTATGTTCTATTGCAATTTTATACCATTTATAGATGAATTGCAAGGATCTGGGGTTAATTATCTTTGAGCTATGATTCAAATGAACCAGATAGAATATTCACCGAAACAGCTTCCTCTTCTATTTTGATAGCACGAAGTCTCTGGAACAATGTACCAAGCTGGTCCCGCATAGATTCTTTTTGTAAATGAAATTCACTTAAACGTTGATATATATTTTTTATCAGCGAGTCAAAAACATCAAAAGTAAGTTCGCCTGTAAAACCCATCGTTGTATTCATTTTTGTTTTGAGCATCTGTCGACGTTCTTCAAGTAAAGAAATATCCCGATTGAATTGCTCAACCTTAGCAGAGATTTCTTCGATTTCTTTGTTCAGCGCGGATAGTTCTTTTTCCAATTCTTTGGAGATGTTTTGTTTGGTCAAGTCCCAGGATAGCACCATACTTTGGTAGGAGTCTCGGGAACTTTTCAGCAGCTCGTCTTTGGCATGATACTCCGCACGTGCCTCAGCCAAGTCTATGCTGCAAAACTCCTGTTTGATACGCGCAAGCAGCGATTCGGCGGATGCAAATTCAGTTTGGCATACCGGGCAAGCTTTTAGTTGTGCATTTATGATTTGGGCCCGGATCTGTTCAATAGACGCAATTACTTCGTTGCAAGATGATTCCGCTTCCTGAATTCGCTGAGATATCTGCGTTCGCTGTTTGACAATGCTTTGAATTGCGTCATCCTGCACAGTCAATTCGCGAACTTTTTTAATAATTCCTTGACGATATCGAAGCCCAGGCATAAGCCGTTCTATATAGCCTGGTTCGATAATTTCATGAACAACATATTACTCTTTTAATAGCTATTTAAATAGATCGAGTAGGAAGCTCCTCATTAATTGAGCCGCCTCCTACTCGATCCTACTGTAACGACTCCCCCGAGAACATCCATACCGACGAGCTGGGGCGGCTGCTCCAGCCTAACTATGTAACAAAGCATTTTAGCGGGCTGCTGAAAAATGCAAGCTCAGCGATAAGGTTGTTTATTTTCTGTAAACCCGACCAGGTAGTCAATGCTGGTTTTATAAAACTGTGCGAGTTTAATCATAATATTTAGCGGAACATCACGCTCCCCTCGCTCATATTTGGAGTATAAAGATTGATCGCACATTAGGTATTCCGCAACTTGTTGTTGGGTTAGATCATGATCTTCACGAACATCACGTATTCTTAATCGCATCAGCATCACCAAAGCAAGTATATCTTAGGACGATAAGTCCTATTGACATATTGGACTATTTGTCCTAAAACTATTCAACAAAAGCCACCGATGTGATTGCTGAGCTACAGCAGTTACAGGGATACGGAACAACATAATATTGATCTTGCCAGCTTCGAACTGCTGGTGGTGAACAATGTGGAAGACGAACGCCCGAACAATAAAAACTTCGTTTTAAATAGGTGGAGGAGATGAGCTTTGCTTAATATTGGCATTTGTGATGACAGGTTATTGTGTCGGCTGTTATTGGAAACATTCATTCATTTATATGAAGAAGAAAAGGGGGTTTTATTTGATATTTACCAATTTGGCAGTGGTGAAGAGCTTCTCGAAGAACTTAATAAG
>LADV01000339.1 GCA_000961805.1 Peptococcaceae bacterium BRH_c23
TTAGCCTTAATGATCTATTACTTAATGATCTATTACTTAATGATCTATTACTTAATGATCTATTACTTAATGATCTATTACTTAATGATCTATTACTTAATGATCTATTACTAAATCATTATTCATCTACTTGTGAACAAATTCACCATTAAGCCTCATTTATAAATACCGGTAAAAAACTTATCGATTATCCACCGCGACGATCATCAGTGAGGGATATTCTGCCAAATTATAATCAATGGGTAACGGCAGCGTTTTCTCATTTTCGTAAAAAACTCTCACAAAGGGACGATTCGGAAAAGCAGTATTTTGTTTTACAACATTCCCTCTTTGACCATTACTCAAGAGAATACCAGACCCAGAGGGATAAACGGAAATATGCTTTTTAAAGATTTCAATGATTCGCGGCTCAAAATGTGTATTCGCTTGAGAAACAATATATTCATAGGCCTCATTCGGCTCAATAGCCTTCCGATAAACTCGTTTGCTTGTTAGAGCTTCATACACATCTGCTACAGCCGCTAACCTGCCGTACTCATGGATTTTGCTTCCTTTGAGCCCCCTAGGATAACCATTCCCATCCCATTTTTCTTGGTGCTGAAAAGCAACATGAGCAGATAGTAAACTAAAGTCGTGGTTTTTACGAAGAATTTCAAATCCATTTGTCGTGTGCTTTTTGATTTCCTCAAATTCTTCTTCGGTTAGCGGCGTCTTCTTATTTAGAATTTGCGCTGGGATCATGATCTTGCCTATATCATGCATGAGAACACCCATACCCAGTTCTATCAACTTCTGTTCAGAATATCCAGAAGCAATTCCCAATACGAGTGAAATAATGGTAGTGTTGACTGAATGGTGAAACGTGTAATCGTCATATCCTTGAATCTCCGATAAGTTTCCCAGAATATCAGTGCTATACAATAGATCATTGATCATTTCTTGAACAGTCGAGCGAACGTTTGCCACAACGAAAGAACTTTGCAAACCACTTTCAATGTAATTGCTCACATTTTGAATTGTCTTATACGCTACCTCACGGGTTTGACCTGTAATTGCTAAATGAAATTCCACGTCATCCAGTCGATCGTCCTGAATAAATAAGACATCATAACCCATACTTATTAATCGGTCAATATATGAAGCAGTCACGCGTATTCCAGACTGTAATAAAATCCTACCAGAAGAGTTGATCACTGGTCGTGCAAGAATAGATCCTTCCTGAACATAACGAGTATTTACCAAACGCATTGATCTTTCACCCTACCCAAAATTCGTCTTATTTGCCTCTAAACGATTTAGTTCGGCAAAATTCCCTAAAAACCTTTAGGGATTAAGCTGTTTCAAAAATTTTTCCCTTTAGTCCTATAAGACACCTCGCAATCCTTGCATATGCACAGAAATCGACTTTTCTTAGCAATTGCTCTTAGTTTTTTTTAAAACAATTTAAAATTGAATAACTTTTAGACCCGCTAAAAGAACTAAAGTTATCCCGACTGGAACAATAAATCTGACTAAGAACAGAAATATCGAGGCTAATCCCATATTTTTAATTTGACCATTATTTGAGATTTCCTGATAAACTTTGTCCTGCCCCCACTGCCAGCCCACAAATAAGGCAATAAAGATGCCCCCTAGGGGAAGAAGTACATTAGACGTCGTGAAGTCATAGAAATCAAAGAAATTCATAGAAAAGACTGTGACATTAGCCAAGATGCTGTTAGAAAGAGTCGCCGTCGATCCTAGTAGACCTATGCCAAAAATAGTTAACAAAGTGGCATTTCGCCTTGACCAATGGTACTGCTCTGTTAGATAGGCAACCGGAACTTCCAGTAAAGATAACATGGCTCCGGTAGCAGCTATTGCCGTTAAGACAAAAAACAAGACCATAAAGACACTGCCAAAGGGCATGGAACTAAAGACCGTGGGAATGGTGATAAACAGCAACGGTGGTCCCGCATTCGGTTCAAACCCAAAAGCAAAGACAGCCGGGAAAATGGCAATACCCGCCATTAGAGAAACTAACGTATCCGCAAGAGCCACCTTAAGGGCCATCTTGGGAAGGTTTTCATTCTCACCCACATAACTACCGTAGGTGATCATGGCACCCATTCCAACACTCAGCTTGAAAAAAGCTAAGCCCAAGGCAGCTAAAACCACACTAACGGTTATCTTTGAAAAATCAGGTTTAAATAAGAAGGAGAGTCCCTCTGCCGCGCCTGGGAGGGTCAAAGATCGGATATCTATAACTATAAGCAGGATAAAGAGTAGTGGCATCAGAATTTTTGTTACCCGTTCAATTCCCTTGGTCACCCCAGCCATGATGATGGCTCCAGTCACAAGTAAGACAAACACTTGCCAAAACAAGGGTTCCCCTACTCCAGACACAAGTGTGTTAAAGACAAGAGATGTTTCTTCTGGCTTGGTGGAAAGGAGTGTCCCACCAGCCGCTTTAAAGATATAAGCATAAACCCATCCAGCAACACATGTGTAGAAGGCCATAATTAAGAAGGCGCTTAGCACTCCTGCACTTCCCACTAAGTACCAAGGTTTTCTTGGTTGCAAAGCTTTGAAAGCCCCAACTGCATTCGCTTTCGTGTGACGACCAATCAAATGTTCAGATAACATCACCGGCAAACCCATCACAGCGAGACACAATAAATAGACCAATATGAAAGCAGCGCCGCCATTTGCCCCTGTGACATAAGGGAATTTCCATATGTTACCCAATCCAACCGCGGAACCGAGTACAGCCGCGATGACACCAATACTACTTGAAAAACCTTCACGTTTTTTTGGAGTTTCTTGTTTCAAAAATAGCACCTTCATTTCTTATCAATTTCTCTAATTTCCTTAAGTATTTCTCCTTGTTGTTGATCTTCTTACTTGCATTTCTTAGTCACTTTTCTAGTTTACTTATATCCGACTACATTCGTTATTATATTACCTTCTTTTCAACTAAACTACACGTTTCGACGCGTCAACAACTTTTAAATCATACCTAAAAAGCCTTCTCCCGTCAAATTATTCTTTACCGAAGAAGGCTTTTCTATCATTATTTATAATCTTTAAACATGTTCTTCAGTAATCGATTTTACGATCGTAGCCGAAAGCCCCTGACTTCAGTCACGGGGATGATGGCGGCCTCATCGTTCAATAAAAAATCATTAAACAGAACACATCCAACAGTGCCTTGAAACCTACTCGAGATTCAAGACACTTCACGATAGAGAGATTGAACGACTAAAAACCTCAACGAACCGTAAACTAGTCAGCATGGGAATTTAACTAACCCCAAAAAAGCGTCATGATACGGGCGTCATACTACCGCTAATATGGTCAATGGACTGTTTGGTAGTAAAATCTTAGGGAAATCTCTGGATCACCCCGCGTGGTGACAGACCAGTCCTTATATGTTGTACCTTGCCGATGAAATACCATGCCAGTAAGCGAGAGTAGATCGGAAGTCTATGTACCTAAGAACCCGCCGACTTTAGTCGCGCGGAGTATCAGAAAACTGTCTCCGTCAGTCGAAATTGATCCACATCGACCAGACCTAAATCTGTTATCTTCAATTCTGGAATCACAGGCAGTGAGAGAAAGGCTAAAGTCATAAAAGGATCCACGTTCTTACTGATTCCTAGAGTTAGTGCTTGCTCGTGTAACTCATCTAGGATTTGGGCAACTACTTCGGCATCCTGGTCCGTCATGAGACCCGCAATCGGCAAGGAGATCTTCCCGATTACCTGATTCCCATGAACCAGACAAAGCCCTCCACCCATTTCTACGCAAGTCTGGATGGCTAGATTCATTTCTTCATCGCTCATACCTACGACCACTAGATTGTGAGAATCATGGGCTACAGTAGAAGCAATAGCTCCTTTATCCAAGCCTAGTCCTTCCACAAATCCGACACCCACATTTCCTGTTCCATGATGACGTTCGAGCACCGCAATTTTCGCTATTTTCTGAGTAGCATCTGTTTGAACAAATCCGTCTTTGACTGGAAGTTTCCGTACCAAGGCTGAAGTAACTAGGGAATGACCTTGGACCCCAATAACCTGGACCTGGGCGAAACTTGGATCTTTAACTTGATCTGTACCTGGATTTATACCTGGATCGGAATCTGGATCTAACTCAAGATCTAGATTCCGTTTCTCTGATACTCTAAGTTTTGCAGGAGACCAATTCCCAAGATGTACACTTTCCGTGAGTTCTGAAACACTAAAGTGTGGAAACCGTGGACGCTCCCCTCTAGTACTTTGTTTTACTCCGCGCCAATACACTTCCTCAATTTCAAAGCGATCTAGGTCTTTTAAAATGACAAAATCCGCTTGATACCCAGGAGCAACTGCACCCAAGCCACTAAGCCCAGTTGCCCGAGCTGCATTAATGGTCGCCATTTGAATGACTTGGATTGGGTTCATCCCTGCTTTAATTGCTAAACGTACCAGATGGTCAATGCTTCCTTCATGGATTAGATCAGTGGGATGACGATCATCCGTTACCAAAAGGCATTGTCCAGAGTTTTTACTCGTCACTGCCGGTAAGAGGTCCAAGAGGTTTTTAGCGGCGCTGCCCTCTCGGAGCATAACATGGAACCCGCGGCGTAAACGGTCTCTCATCTCTTCAACCGTTGAGCATTCATGTTCAGTATGTATTCCAGCCCGATAATAGGCGTTGAGATCCTGCGCTGATATTCCGGGGGCATGACCATCCTTAAAGGAAAGAGGTAGTTCTAACTTTTCCACCATGTCAGGTAGTGCTTCGATTACCCCATGAAAATCCATAACTTCCCCAAGACCTATTACTCTAGGATGTTCTAAAAACTCGGATAAATCCTTTGCTCCAAGTCTAGACCCAGATGTTTCTAAGCTTGTCGCAGGAACGCAAGAAGGTAGAGCAACATAGGCATTAAAGGGTAAGGTATCGAGACTATCGAGTATGTAACGAATTCCTTTGGTCCCCATAACATTGGCGATTTCGTGAGGGTCAACGACAGCCGTTGTTACACCGTGAGAAAGAAGGAGTGAACAGAATTCTTCAGGACTGAGCAGCGAGCTTTCGATATGAACATGTCCATCGATCAAGCCAGGAACAACATAATTCCCGTTCAAATCCAATTCCATTTCCGCATCATTAAACGTTCCAATTCCGACGAAGTATCCTTGATGAATACCGATTTCCGTTTCATGAATTTCACCCGAAAAAACATTGACTAACCTAGCCCTTCTCAGAACCAAGTCAATCTTTACCAGCCCCCGGGCCTCATCCATTCGCTGCCTAAAACTCGACATGCTTATCTACACTCCTATCATACTGACTTCCAAATACAAGTCAGGGACGGTTCTTAAACTTGCATTTAAGAATCATCCCTGCTTCCTTAGACGTTGCACATGGAAATGGACTTTGTGTGCCATACAAGTCCCTTACGCAAGTCCTACACGCTTCATGACACGGTTTAGACTCCGTGTCGAGCTCTCTTTAAGCCGAGGAACGTCGATCGTTAGAAGCTGTCGGTCTTTCATCACAATTTGTCCATCCACCATCGTAAGGCGCACATCGGATGACGTTACCTGATAGACAAGTTGTGAATAAACATCGACATGTTCGTTAGGCCAAGTGTGTAACCCCTGTAAGCTCACCACTGCCAAATCCGCTTTTTTCCCAACTTCCAAACTTCCCAAATCATGTTCATGACCTATAGCCCGTGCCCCGCCTAGTGTGGCTAATTCAAATACTTGATGGGCTGGCATGACGGTCGGTCCGTGAAGGGGTTTTTGGATCAAGGCTGCGTGACGCATCTCTCGGAATCCATCGAGATTATTATTGCAGGGTGCCCCATCTGCAGCTAAGGATACCTCTGCTCCGCGTTTGATAAGTTCTGGAATCGGCGCAATTCCTGATGCCAATTTCAAATTTGAAGAAGGGCAGTGGGAAACTCTCGTTTTTGTCCGGGTCAAAATTTCTTTTTCTGCTTCATCCAGCCAGATACAGTGTGCTAAGATCAACTTTAGACCGGTCAGCCCAACTTTGTCCAAATAAATAATATTACGCATCCCCCGTGTACTCTCCACAATCTGAATTTCCGAACGGTTTTCAGAGGCGTGGGTGTGCACAAAGGCGTTTTTCTCACGAGCAATTCGTGATACTTCATTTAATAATGTATCGGTACAGGAAATAACAAATCGAGGTGTAAACGCCACTTCGAGGCGGCCATTCCCTTGCCCGTGATATTTCTCATATAAGTTGACGCTTTCTTGTAAGGAATCTTCTGTCGATTCTTGCAAGGAACTTGGTATATCACCATTGCAATCATCCATCATAACCTTTCCACTGAGAGCTCTCAAACCACTGGAGAGGATAGCCTCAAAGGCATGTTCCGTATGATGCACAGTTTCCATGTCTACAATTGTCGTCGTTCCTCCAAGGAACAATTCACCAATTCCAAGTAATGCCGAATCAAATAAAGATTCTGGGTCATGTCCACCTTCTAGCGGCCAAATTTTTAGTTTCAGCCAGTCTAATAATTCTAAATCATCGGCCTGTCCTCGAAATAATGTCTGACATAGATGAATGTGAGTTTGAATCAAACCGGGAATTAACAGGTCACCACGAATGTCAATCACCTGATCGGCTGGCTGTTCAATGACTCCTCCAACTGCCACGATCCTTGATCCGTCGACAAGCAGATCACCCTGAATAATCTCACGATGTGCATTCATAGTCACAATATTTGCATTTTTAAAGAGAATACGCATCCTATTCCATCCTTCCCCTTTATACGAAAGCGACCGAAAGGCGCCAAGCGTTAGGTTTACCTAAGACTATATAAAAGTCCGAGATTAATAATACGAGCTGGGTTAAAGTTTATTTAGTAAGCCGCACGTCAATATAGCTCCTAAATTAGATTAACTATACTTCATATAGACCAAAAATTATACCAAAATTTTCTATATGGAGAGATGTGTTCCTGCCACATCTCTCCAAACTACTTTGCAAGTTAGATTAATGACCACCGATAATAAAGTGGATGATAAAGAGCACCGTGAAGACATACATAACCATATTGTTTTCCTTATGCCTGCCGCTCACTAATTTGATGAGGGTGTAAGACATAAATCCAAACGCGATACCTTGGGCTATCGAGAAGGTTAGAGGCATCATGACGATGGTCATGAAGGCAGGCAAAGCTTCTGTAAAGTCTTCAAAATTAATCTGGACAACTTCAGCCATCATCAAGACACCCACCAAAATTAGAACAGGTGCAGTTGCTTGTCCAGGGATCAATCCAACTAGAGGAGCAAAAATAAGGGAGACAAAGAATAGACCTGCTACGGTAACTGCAGTCAGTCCGCTTTTGCCGCCCTCAGCAACACCGGAGGCACTTTCAATATAAGACGTTACTGTAGGAGTTCCCACGGCAGCTCCGAACATCGTTCCCACTGAATCTGCCATCAAAGCTTTTCCAGCACGGGGCAAATTCCCGTTCTTGTCTAATAGACCGGCTTTACGGGATACTCCAAGCAAGGTACCGATATTATCAAACAAGTCTACAAGAGTAAAGGCAAAGAGAATTGAAATGAAACCATAACTAATAGCTCCTAAAATATCCAGCTCAAAGGCCACTGGTGCAATGGCTGCCAAAGGATTGGTCATTGAGATAAAACTGGATATTCCAGTTGGATACGGAGAAACGCTCATTATCATACTCAACAATGTCGTAGCTACGATACCGATCAACAAACCGCCTTTAACTTTCCTAGCGATCAACGCGCCCGTAAAGATCAGACCGAAGACAGTAACGATAACGCCCGCTGACTTCATATCGCCTAATTTTACAAACGTGGCCTGGTCAGCTACAATAAGCCCACCGTTTTTAAGTCCAATAAATGCAATAAACAAGCCTATTCCTACCCCGATAGAAATCCGTAAGACGGGAGGGACACCCTCAATAATCCACTCTCGAACTTTCGTGACCGTCATGAGAAAGAAGACAACACCTGAAATGAAAACTGCACCAAGTGCTGTTTGCCAACTAAGCCCCATGCCAAGAACAACAGTGTACGTAAAGAAGGCGTTAAGACCCATTCCCGGTGCTAAGGCAATCGGATAGTTGGCATACAAGCCCATAATCAGGGTACCAAATGCTGCAGCGATGGCTGTGGCGGCAAAGGTGGCACTAATCGGCATCCCGGCGTCCTTTAAAATTATCGGGTTAACAAACAAAATGTAGGCCATGGTAACAAATGTGGTTACCCCCGCCAAAACTTCTGTTCGTACATTAGAGCCTAATTCGTTAAGGTGAAAGAACCTTTCTAAAAAGCCTTCTGGTTTGTCTGACGGCGGATTCTTCTTATTTGTAACGGTTGACATGAACAGCCCTCCCATTAAAATAGGATTTTTTATCATTTTCTTCATTTCTACTTGGGTAGTTTAAGCTAAACCTACTAGTTTTATTAAACTAAGTGTGGCGTCTTGCTGCGGATGGATTTTACGGTTCTCCCATACCCTCCTTCTTCTCTGCAAGTGCTAGCAGAATTTTTTCTGGCGTCGCTGGTAATGATGTGATCCTCACTCCCACAGCGTCATCAATAGCATTGATGACCGCCGCAACCGTCGGAAGCATTGCGGGTTCTCCAAGTCCCTTGGCGCCGAAGGGACCCGTGCATTCTGCTTCTTCTACAAAAAAGGCTTCTATATTAGGCACATCTAAGGCCGTGGGAATCAAATAACTCGATAAGGCTGGGTTCTTGATTTTCCCCTCCTGTAACTCCAGCTCCTCAAGCAATGCATAGCCAATTCCTTGAGCTATACCGCCAGCAATTTGTCCTTCGACTTGTGTAGGGTTGAGGGCTTTTCCTACATCATGAACAGCGACGACCTTAAGGACATGAACCATCCCTGTTTCAGTATCTACCTCCACCTCAGCTACCTGACAGCCAAACGCATAAGGCCAGTACGGTGCTCCCTGCCCGGTTTCAGGATCTACCGGAGTTGAACGCGCTGTCGAACTTTCTGCACTAATAAAGCGCTCACCTTGCAAACGCGCCTGAAAGACCATTTCCTCGAGAGGCATTCGACGGGATGGATCTCCTTTGACTCCTATAAAGCCCTCTTTCAGCTCGATCCCCTCAGCCGTTGGACAAGAAAACTTGTGAGCAGCATAATCCAGTAAACTAACTTTTGCTTGACGAACTGCTCTTAAAACAGCATTCCCCGTATTGTAGGTTTGTCGAGTCGCGGCGGTTGTCCCCGAATCCGGTGTAGCATCCGTGTCAGCAGAATAGACACAGATATCCTGAGCTTGAAGTCCAAGTTCTTCGGCAACGATTTGAGCATAAATCGAATTACTTCCCTGACCCACGTCGACCGCCCCTGTCAGGACCGTCGCTGAGCCATCATCATGAATTTCCACATAGGCACTCGAGACGTCTGGGAAGCCATTCCCATAACCTGTCCCATACCAGGCACAGCCTAGACCGATTCCCCGCTTTTTCATAACCTGTCCTCCCCCTTTTGGAGATAGGGTGCGATTTTTGCCAGACACTGATCAAGTGGGATGCTACCTGTTAAAACTTGCCCAGTGGCTGTTGTACTTCCCATTTTAAAATGATTGAGTAAGCGAATTTCGAGGGGAGTAATCCCCAACGCCTTGGCCAAGAGATCCATTTGACTCTCATAGGCTAGGACTGTTTGAGCCGCTCCAAAACCACGCATTGCTCCTGAATAGGGGTTGTTGGTGAAGACAGCATAACTATCAATGGACACGTTCGGAATGACATAGGGTCCGGTAGCATGTACGGCAGACTTACGCAAAACATTGATACTCCAGGATGCATAAGCACCAGAGTCTCCAATGATTTTTGCTTCCATGGCCACTAGTTTGCCTTCCTTAGTTGCCCCAGTCTTATAATGCATCCGCATCGGATGGCGTTTCGAATGAGAATAAAACGACTCGTGCCGAAGATTTTCCATTTTTACAGGTCGGAGCGTTGTCCAAGCTACTAAAGCGGCAATAATCTGGAGCGAAATGTCTTCACGTCCTCCAAAAGCCCCGCCAACTGCTAAGGTTTTGACTTGGACTTGGCTAAAGCGGAGTCCTAATGCATGGGCTATTTCGCCTCTGTCATAGTGGGCGTATTGGGTTGCAGTCTGTACTACCATGTGTCCTCGTTCATCTACATAGGCGAGCACTGCCTCAGGCTGCAAAAAGGCATGGTCGACATGTTGGGTATTATAGTCGTTCTCTATCACCACATCTGCCAAAGCCCAACCTTCTTCCATCGTTCCGCGGCGGATTGGCATATGGTAGAGGACATTAGTTGGCTTGATCTCGGGATGAAGAGGGAGCGCCTCTGGCAACATAGCCTGCTCTGGTTCGAAAACCGCAGGTAGCACTTCGTAATCAACTTCAACGAGTTTAGCAGCAGCTCTGGCAATTTCAAGAGTTTCAGCACCTACCACGGCGACTGGGTCTCCGACCATGCGTATATACTCCGCTAAGACCGGATGATCACGGAAAAGCACACCATGGGAATTATGCGGAACATCCTTTGCCGTTAAGACTGTGACCACACCCTCTAACTCCATCGCCTTATCGGTCAGGATTTTGCGAACCCGAGCGTGGGGATAGGGGCTTCGTAGGATGACTCCATAGAGTTGATCCGGCAAATTCACATCCGCTGGGAATCTGGTCTGTCCGAAAACTTTCCCCCACGCATCTTCTCGGATAACACGGGAACCCACTACGTTCGTGTTCATTGTTTTCCCTCCTGAGAAGCTATTTTAACGGCACGCAGGATTTTATCATACCCTGTACAACGACAAAGATTTCCCGACATGGCCACAGATATTTCATCATCACTAGGCTGCGAATTCTTATCGAGGAGGTTTTTAGCAGAAAGCACCATCCCCGGCGTACAAAAACCACATTGTACCGCACCAACTTCGACGAACGCTTTTTGAACCGTATGAGGCTTGTGCCGATTCCCTACTCCTTCAATCGTGGTAATTTCACTTCCATTCGCTTGAGCAGCGAGAACTAGGCAGGAGTTGACGGTTTTCCCATCGATGATAACGGTACAGGCACCACATTCTCCTTCGCCACATCCCTCTTTTGTTCCCATCAGACCTAAGCGATTGCGCAACACATCGATTAAACGTTCCTTGGGATCGATGTTTAAGGTATAGGGCTTGTTATTGACAACTAGTTTCATGTCCATCATGCCTTTAAACCCCCTTCTGGAATGAATGAAGCAAGTGCCTCTCTAAAGACCCCGGCTACCGCTACCCGTTTATACGGAGCTGACGCTCGAGCCCCTAAAGCTTCCCGAACAATCCTTTGTACTTGTTCGACCCCTTTTTCGATCCAAGCCTCATTTATTTCCTGACCGCTCAATTCTTGAGCGAGAGATTCACTTAAGAACGCCCGTCTGCCCACTGCGCCCAAAGCGACTCGGACATCGGTAGCCAGATCACCCTCTATTTCGATTGCCACTGCGACACTGAGACGAGCAATGGCTAAAGCACGTCGTCGACCTAGCTTTGCAAACCCACTTTGTAAACCTTTTAAAGGAATCCTGAATCCCCGGATGAGAGTATCCTGGGTAAGAAGTGGCGTACGACTTAATAATCGTTCTAAAGAAACTACCTCGTCCCCGTTCCCTGAAATTAGCTCAACCTCTGCACCCAATGCTAGCAGCGGTGGTAGACCGTCAGCGGCAGGCGAACAGTTGCCCAAATTCCCACCAAGAGTCGCTTGATTACGAATTTGAGGAGAGCCCATCGTTTGGCAAGCGAGCCAGAGAGCATGGGCATGCTTATCAATAAGTTCGTTTTGTCCCAGTTCAGCAAACGTGGCCATACTGCCAATCTCTAAATACTCTGGCGTTTTCCGAATTAATTTCAGCTCAGAAATTTTGCCGAGATCAATGAGGGCGATCGGCTGAATTTTACCTGTTTGCATATGAAGTACTAGATCGGTTCCCCCAGCCAAAAAGTCAGCCTCGGATGTCCGGGCAATTTCCACAGCTTCTCTCACGCTCTGCGGTTGAAAATACTTCATTTTTTCCCCACCCCCTCAATATTTGAACACAACAAAAAACGACCGCATATAAAACTCTATAAACCATCTGTTGGCTCATAGAGAAGCAATTACGGTCGCCTCGTAGAAACCCCTGACCCTATTATCAGGGATATATGAGAAATAATTTTTATTAAATTCACATTACACTATACAAATTCGCGATGAAATTGAATTATCCTCCCGAGAATAAAAAAAAATAGGATTTTTATAATTACAATTTATCAATATTTTGGAAGCAGGCAATTAAGTTAGGCATCTATAGGTTCTCTTTCAAGCTAAGAGGTTCGAGTAAGTGGCTTGACAGAATACTTAGTAATACGGCACTCCCAATTGCTCGGGCTTTCTCAGAAATTGTCCAACAGTATTCCTCACGCCCCCGAGGATCAATATCTCCAACTTTCACAAACGCTTCAACCGGAGTATCTGTTCGCAATAATCCTCTTAAAACGCCCTTTATCGATGAGAAAATTTTCTCCTTAGCCATTCCATCTTCAATCTCGCCTAAGCAATCCCCAGCCATGATCTGTTCTCCAATGTTTCTTTGCGCTTTGAAGACTCCGGCTTGTGAAGAATAGACGACTCGTTCTTTGGAAAAACCCTCTATAACCCCCGGAATTCCCGTATTTGCCTGAGCAGTTCCAGAATAGATCAATTGGCCTAAGAAATGACCGCGATTCGTCTCAACGACCACATCGACATCGATTTCCGCCGTGAAACCCGGCCCCAATCCAATTGTCAGCTGAGCCATATCTCGCTTGGTCCCTAGGTTTCGTTTGGCCAGGATCGCATCGATCAATATAGAAGGTTTAAGTTCTGGCAACTTCTCTAAATTAGGGTCAACTAAAATAGGTATTTCCCCAGCTTGCCAGGCAACTTCACACTCTTTAGGATGCTCCACTCGGCAAGCGCTAATTCCTTCCACCTGGCATCTACCTTCAGCTACCGCAGTCCCAAAACAGACTGGCCAACGAACCATGAGTGGCTTGGCCACCTCAGTCATTACGACTCTAAACCCTGCTCTAGCCAAAGTCCAAGCTACTCCAGAGGCTTGTTCTCCAGCTCCACGCACCAATACGACCGGTCCATTCATAACGAGATTCTTTGTCATCGGCTCGTTTCTCCTTACTAGTATCCTTTAGCAAATCCTTTACCCAAATCCGCAAACAGTATCTTTCTAGTGAACACAACACAAAAACCTTCTGTTTCAATACTTCCTGCTTAGGTCTAATGCACCGTTCAACTCACTCCTACGCTAAAGGAGCTCAAGAATGGATGGAAATGTCTAGCGATTAAGATTAAGTTTAAGTAAGGCTCGGTATTCTTCGGGTGTGTCAACATCTTGAAATATGTGTTCCTCCACTGGAAACTTGCTCCATCGTTCTGGGTAGCGATATAAGACTTCCCTGCCGCCTTGTTCCCCCTTAAGCTCCAAAAGTTCAGATAGATAACGCCGGTGGAAAAATACTGGAGATCCAGCCTTCTCTCCCGCCATCGGTACTAGAAAGTCTGGTTGAGTAGCGAAGACTGCCTGTAGGCAGGCGGACAGACATTGAACCGATATGCCCACTTGGTCACCAGGTAAAAATCCGACCTCTTGCACCTCTGGGTTTAAGTCTTGCAAGCCCATACGGATTGTCTCCGCTAGAGGTTGCGGGCCCGGTGCCTGGTACCATATTCCACCGAAGGACTTAAATCTAGCTATACCCTTTGGCGGAATATATCTCTCAATCGGCTGTCTAGCTACAACAAAAACCTCAGCCTTCGTGTGCTGTAGTTCAATTCCCTCTAGGACAGTCTGTAGAACATAAGCGAGCACCGTGGCTTCTTTCCATGGTAGTGCCAGCTTATCTTGCCCCATTCGGGTGGCTAGCCCCGCAGCCATTACCACAAATCGCACCACTGAATTACTCCCTCCTTGGCATTCCCTACTGCAAGTCGCAAATGAATTGGTTTCTGTTTAAGATGATTAGCTTCCGCTTTAAGTTCAGCCCATTTGTGAGAAAGATCTCTTAAAAGATCGATATCTCTTACTAATTCATGATTGTCAGTCAGATCTGGCGTTTCTGCTAATCCTCTGGGACTGTTCAAGAAAATGACCCACGAAAGATTCTCATATTGGGGAGCAAAAACAGGAGATCTCAAGAAATAGCGCCAGGCGCTCTCAGCGTTCAAAACACGCCCAATAAGGTCCGCGCACCTTTTAGATCGGTGAACTTGATCTGGCTGTAGGACGTTTCCCCATAAACCCCGATCCAAGACTAGCACCGCACAATCTGATCGCAAAGGAATCTGGGGCTCATGGGACTCCCAGCACTTCAAACGAAGCCCCCGAGCCCCATCTCCCTCAATCACCCAAAACCGTTTATGCAAGTTAGGGACGATTCTTAAACTAACACTTAAACTTACACTTGCACCTGGACTTGCATGGCACCCCAAAGAAAGACGATCCGCGTCGATGGCTGCATCGACCGCTTCAACTGATGGACCGATCCATTTTCCGCTTTTATCCTCTACCGTGACATACCAAAAACAAGCACCATCTTGTTCCTCTGGCGGATCAGCACTTTTCCAAATGTTCATGTGTTGCTCTGGAAAAACTTTTGTCGTCGTCGTAGCAATCACCTGCTGTCCAGCCGACTTAAGTTCCTGAGTGATCGAGCGCAAACAGGTTGTTTTCCCTCCAGCTCCTATAAACGTTACAACCTGTACACGTCTAATCATATCCCACAAACTACCAGATATGCAACCATTTCTTGACCAAATGTCTGAACTAGTCACTTTCTTCTCCTAACCTAGAGGCAATTCACTCAATTTACCCTCTACCTATAAATTCTACTCTGTTGTAGAGGCAATTCATGAATTGCTCCTACTTCTTATAAGGGGTTCCCTGTAAGGGAAGGGAACATCTAAGCTTGCCATCAAACTTATAATAGGCTGAAGCAACCGCTGGTGCCGTTGGAATAGAGGCAATCTCACCTACTCCTTTGGCGCCATAAGCCAGTGGAGAGGAATTCTTTTCAATAATCACCGATTCAACTTCGGGCATTTCAGTCGAACGCAGGAGTCCTAACTTGGCATACTTAGTGGTTGGTACACCATTTAGAAGGGGGAAATCCTCACGCAAAGCATATCCTAATCCCATACATACCCCGCCTTCGATCTGCCCTTCTATCGCTTTCGGATTGATGGCCCTTCCCACATCGTGGGCAGCGACAACTTTTTCTACCAATCCCTGCTCATTTAATAATACCACATGAGTTGCGTAACTATAAGCCACGTGACTAATCGGGTTTGGCTTATCCGAATCCATAGGGTCAGTTTCCCCCAAGTATTCTCCATCAAATTCGTATCCATCTAAATCCTCAAACGAGGAATTATGCATGGCTTGTTGTAATTTAAGGGCAGCTTGACGCACTGCCTCACCACTAAACATAGTCTGGCGCGAAGCGGTTGTCGTACCAGAATTAGGCGTCATACAGGTATCCGGGGCTCCCACTTCAATCAGTTCTATCGATAACCCGGTAGCTTCATGGACGATCTGAGTTGCGATCGTAGCAAAACCCTGTCCAATGCAAGCAGCGCTTGTCAGCACCAGTGCTTTGCCATTCATGATTTTTATTTTTACCCGCCCAGTATCAGGTAGACCCACTCCAATTCCCGTATTTTTCATGGCACAAGCAATTCCGGCAGCATGAGGGTGGGATTCATACACTTCACGAACTGCACGTAGAGTTTCCTTGATTGCTGTTCCTTCGTCCGTGATCTGACCTGTGGAATTTACCATTCCTGGTTCTAAAGCATTGAGGTATCGAATTTCCCAAGGCGAAATCCCAACCTTTTCAGCTAAGAGGTCCATATTTGTCTCAGCGGCAAAAGAGGACTGCGGGACACCGAAACCTCTAAAGGCGCCTGCCGGGGGATTATTGGTATAAACACATTGCCCTACAATATCGACATTCGCTAATTGATAAGGACCGCTAGCATGGGTACAAGCCCTTTGCAGAACCGCTGTACCTAAGGAAGCATAGGCCCCTGTATCTGCCACAATTTTGGCGACCATGGCCGTGAGTCTACCTTCTGCATCACAACCAGTTGTAACTTCCATTTCCATGGCGTGCCGCTTAGGATGAACTAAGATGCTTTCTTGGCGAGTAAACGTGAGCTTGACAGGTTTCTTCGTTTTAATCGCTAACAAAGCAGCGTGATGCTGGACGCTCAAATCTTCTTTACCGCCAAACCCGCCGCCAACCAGCTTGCTTATCACACGTACTTTTTCTGCGGGAAGGCCGAGCATTGCCATAATCCCATGTTGATCGTCATAAACGCTTTGATCTCCAACATAAACCGTAACGCCCCCATCTTTCTGAGGGATAGCTAAAGCACTTTCCGGTTCCATAAAAGCGTGTTCAGTAGGTGGAGTTGTATAGCGATTCGTAACGACATGAGCGGATTTAGCTAACGCTTCCTCAGTATTCCCTCGTTTAACCTTGGTCGTGCTCAGCAGATTCCCTTTCTGGTGAAGACGTGGAGCTTGATCTGCTAGGGCTTCAGTCGGACTGAGAATAGGTTTGAGCTCTTCATAGTCCACTTTAATCAAGTCCAAGGCTTCTCTGGCTTGTTTTTTCGTTTGAGCTGCTACTATGGCAATAGCATCACCGATATACCGTGTTTCTTCTCCAATCGAAACCATGGTCGGCCAATCATGAAAAATATGACCGTGAGAGCGGTCTGCCGGAATGTCCTCTGCGGTTAAGGCAGCTTCCACACCTGGATAAGCGCGTGCTGCAGAGACATCAATGTTTTTGACAAGAGCCCGAGGGTATTTGGTCCTTAGAACCGCTGCGTAAAGCATATTATCGACATGCATATCATCAACATATTCACCCGTTCCCATAGCCTTTTCACGAGCATCCACACGTTGAACACTTGTACCAATTCTAGCCCCAGGTTGTAAAGACTTAGGGTATATTTCCCCTCGTAATACTTGAGCAGCTAAGAAAATACCTTGCTCAATCTTTATATACCCTGTGCAACGACAAATATTGCCACGAATACTCTGTTTAATTTCCTGGGATGTGGGGTTATCATTCTTATCAAGTAAGGCTTTGGCGCTGATGATCATACCAGGTATACAAAACCCGCATTGAACTGCGCCGGCTTCGGCAAATGCCCAGGTATAAGCTTCCTTTTCACGTTCAGATAGTCCTTCTACCGTGAGGAGTTTTTTTCCGGATGCTTTGGCGACTGTTAATATGCAGGCTCGCATCGCTTTGCCATCAACCAGCAACATGCAAGCACCACAAGCGCCTTCTCCACACCCGTTCTTCAAGGAAGTAACCTGAACTTCGTCGCGTAAATAATCTATTAGGTTCATATCCTCTTGCACAGAGTAAACTGTGTTATTAATATCAATGTTATACATTTTCCTCAACCTTTCTCTTAAGGAATGGCTTACGGGGTAAATAGTTTCCCATGGGTTTTTCTTCAATAAGACGCCCGTTTTGAACAACTTGCTTACCGCGTAAAAACACCTGAGTCGCTTGACCGGTCTGTTTAAACCCTTCGAAAGGAGTATAATCGACGTTTTGATGCAGTGAATCAACCGTAATTACGGATGAGATGCGCGGATCCCAGACCACCAGGTCTGCATCGCTTCCAGGAGCAATGGTTCCTTTACGAGGAAACAGTCCAAATAATTTTGCCGCATTCGTTGAAGTTAGGGCCACGAATTCATGAATTGATAATTTTCCAGTCATTACCCCATAAGTGTAGAGCAAACCCATCCTAGTTTCCACTCCGGGCGCTCCATTGGGGATTTTACTAAAATCGTTAACACCTAACTCTTTTTGTCCTTGATAGTTAAACGCACAATGATCCGTCGCCACAATATCCAAAATCCCCGTTTGCAGACCTGACCATAACTCTTGCTGATGGTCAATGGGGCGTAAGGGTGGAGAAATCACATACTTAGCACTATTAAACCCTTCTAAGTTGTAATAGCTGTCGTCTAGCAAAAGGTATTGTGGGCAGGTTTCAGCATAAACCTCGATTCCTTTCAGCTTAGCCTTCGTCACTGCTTGGAGCGCACCCTTGCAGGTGAGATGGACTATATAGAGAGGAGCTTTTGCAATTTGGGCAAGGGCAATAACCCTGGCAGTCGCTTCCTCTTCTGCTTCCGGAGGTCTAGTTAAGGGGTGATATTTCGGCGAAGTTTTTCCTTGAGCGACAGCCTCGTGGACTAAATCATAAATGACATCCCCATTTTCACAATGAACACAAACAAGTGCGCCACTCTCTCCAGCATGGCGTAAAGCTTGTAATAAAGCACCGTCATCCACTTGCAAGATATTTTTATAGGCCATATAGAGTTTAAAGGATGGCACACCTTCCACTTGAACTAAATCCGTAATTTCTCGCGCTATTTGTTCATTCCAATCTGTGATGGCCATATGAAATCCATAGTCCACATAACACTTACCCTCGGCCTTGGCATGCCAATTTCCCAAAGCTGCCTTCAGGGTTTCTCCTTTAAACTGAGTGGCAAAATCAAGGATGGTCGTTGTCCCACCCAGTACTGCTGCTTTCGACCCCGTGAAAAAATCATCCGCTGTAGAAAACGTTCCCATCGGCAGGTCAAAGTGGGTATGCGGATCAATCCCCCCCGGAAATAAAAAGCAGCCATCCACATCTATCGCCTGATCTCCAGGTTGCTTGATCTCGTAGCCTATGGCCACAATTCTCTCGCCTTCAATGCGGACGTCTGCTTGATACATATCTGCAGCCGTAACTATCGTTCCACCGTTTAACACTATACCCATATATATTTCTCCTTTAAGCCAATCTGGAAACTCAATTTAGTTGGGTTCTATACTTAATTGAGTTCTGTTTAACTTATTCAAAGATCGCAACTACGCTGCTCAATTTCGAACCACGAACCTCGAACTTCGAAAATAGGCGCAGAGTGCTTCCCTTATGGGAACATCTCTGCGCTCTTTTTTTCAGCTCAGAATCAATTTTTAACATTAGTTTACTTATTTCTTAATAACTGTACCAGTCTTGCCGTTAATTCCGTCCTTTGCTTTTTCAAGAAGCGTAATGAGAGCTGTGCGATTGTCTCCTGAAGCTGCAAATTCAACTGCTGCCTGAACCTTTGGCAACATAGATCCAGGTGCAAAATGCCCTTGGTTCATGTATTCTTTTGCTTCGTCTGTTGTAATGCTCTCAAGCCATTTTTCGCCAGGTTTTCCGAAATTAATTGCCACTTTTTCTACGGCAGTCAAGATGATCAGGTAATCAGCATTAACTTCCTGCGCCAAGACACTGCAGGCAAAATCCTTGTCAATGACAGCGCTTACGCCTTTTAGATGGTGCCCTTGTCTGATAACAGGGATACCTCCACCTCCGCAGGTAATGACGATCTCACCAGAATTCAATAAATTCTTTATGGTTTTAATTTCAATGATCTCTTTAGGAAGAGGAGAAGCTACAACCCTGCGGTAACCTCTTCCCGAATCTTCGATGACTTGAAAGCCTTTTTCCTTGGCAAACTTAAGTTCTTCTTCGTTCATGAAATGGCCAATCGGTTTTGTAGGATTTAGAAACTTAGGATCATCCTCATCCACCCGAACCTGAGTGATGACTGTGGTAATAGATTTTTCTATGCCGCGGTCCAGCAGTTCTTCCTTCAAAGCATTCTGCAAATCATAGCCTATATAGGCCTGGCTCATTGCGACACAGACTGACAGGGGAGTGAAGGTTGGATGCATTGGATTTGAACGCCCATAGACATCCATAGCCTCATGAATCATTCCAACCTGTGGCCCGTTCCCGTGGGAAATCACTACGTCGTATCCTTCTTCTATCAAATCAGCAATAGCTTTGGAAGTATTTTTGACTGCGATCATCTGCTCAGGCAGATTGTTACCAAGTGCATTTCCGCCTAAGGCAATAACAACTCTTTTTTTCATTATGCTAGTTCAGTCCTTTTAATTAGTCTTAGGCACATTCAAGAAAATATCCAAGGTATCTTTGACTAGTTATTTTCTTTCATACGTCTTAGTCAAACTTTCTTTGCTTTGCAGCTTTCTCCAAGGTGCTTAAAGTAGCCTGTGGATTTTTAAATTTGCTTAAGAATATCATAGCAGCAATAACATAAGGCTTGTAGCTTGCTTCCTTGTATAGCGGAATACGATATCGATCAAATACGCTTGCATCGACTTCGCCTTCTTTACAGCTTACACCAGTGATATCCGCAGGCAGACAATGCATATAGGTGGCTTTGCCAGCCTTTGTCAACTTCATCATTTCTTCTGTGCAAGCCCAATCTTTATGCTCTGCGTTCTGGGCCAGTAATTCCTTTTCAAGGGCCTTGATCCCATCCGAATCACCGTTCCCATATAATTCAGTGCGTTTTTCCATCGCTACAAATGGAGCCCAGCTCTTTGAATAAACGATGTCGGCATCTCTGAAGGCTTCTTCCATGCTGTTTGTTTTTGTGAAGGATCCTCCTGATTTTGCAGCATTTGCCTTGGCCACTTCTTCTACGTCTGACATGATCTCATATCCTTCAGGATGTGCAAGGACTACATCCATTCCCATACGAGTCATTAAACCGACTATACCTTGAGGCACAGAAAGCGGCTTTCCGTAGGAAGGTGAGTAAGCCCATGACATGGCAATTTTCTTTCCTTTCAGGTTCTCAATACCACCAAATTCATGAATGATATGCAGCATGTCGGCCATTGACTGAGTAGGGTGATCTATATCGCACTGTAGGTTTACTAGGGTAGGTCTTTGCTCCAAAATTCCATCCTTATTTCCTTGCTGTACAGCCTCGGAAACTTCACGCATGTAAGCATTTCCCTTGCCGATATACATATCATCACGAATACCAATAATATCTGCCATAAAGGAGATCATATTTGCAGTTTCACGAACTGTTTCGCCATGAGCTATTTGGGATTTCCCTTCATCCAAGTCCTGAACCTCTAGTCCAAGAAGATTACATGCCGACGTGAAGCTGAAACGGGTACGGGTAGAGTTGTCACGGAATAAAGAAACCCCAAGTCCGCTTTCAAAAACCTTAGTAGAGATATTGTTTTCTCTCATAAAGCGAAGAGCGTCAGCAATAGTAAATACAGCTTCTAACTCATCATCTGATTTTTCCCAAGTCAGCAAAAAGTCATTGTTGTACATTTCTTTAAAATTCAACTTGTTTAATTTTTCAACGTAATCATTCAACGTTTTCATAAAAAATCTCCTTCATTATTTAATATTTTTGATAGTTGGCAGGATGCAACAGCTCGTGTGGTTCATTAGGTTTTTTTTGAAACGTGCGCGAACGAGTAATCACGCCTCACCCAATCTTAACTAAGTTCTCCGTATCCTTTGGCATCTTATCAGCATAGTCTTGAACATAAAGAGTAGGGATAGCTGCATACATAGCTGCACAATCCACCAGTTCTTTTTTCCAGGTCCGCTCATTGGGAGCATGTGCTTGGTCCTCGTGTCCTGGTCCAAAACCGATGCAAGGAATTCCATAGCGTCCCATGATGGAAACACCGTTCGTAGAGAATGTCCACTTGTCTACCACTGGATCTTTACCGAATAATCCTTTGTAAGCATCTTCAAGAGTACTGGTTACTGGATGTCCCTCTTCGATAAGCCAGGTTGGGAAATAGCATTCTGTTGGATAAACTAGGTTAGTATAGGAAGGTCGATCATACATGTACATGGTAACTTCTGCACCAGCGGCTTTAACTGAAGGAAGGTTTTTAATTTGTTGAACTGCATATTCCCATGATTCTCCAGCAGTTAAGCGACGATCGACAGAAATCCAACAACTATCTGCAACTGCACAGCGCGAAGGTGAAGTATGGAAGATTTCCGAAACTGTCAAGCTCCCTTTGCCAAGGAACGGATGGTCCATAAGATTTTCATGTAAGCTGCGTAGTTCTTGGAGAATCGGAGCCATTTTGTAAATTGCATTGTCGCCACGCTCTGGAGCCGAGCCATGACAACTAACACCTTTTGTCAATACCTTAATTTCCATCCGACCACGATGTCCGCGATAAATCTTCCCATCAGTTGGTTCGGTAATGACAACAAATTCAGGTACAACTTTGTCTTCTTTAATAATGTACTGCCAGCATAATCCATCACAATCTTCTTCCTGTACGGAACCGACAACAACCAGGGTGTAATCATCTTCTAAGCCGAGATCTTTGATAATCTTTCCAGCATAAACCATCGATGCCATTCCACCGATTTGGTCAGAGGCACCTCGTCCGATAATAATTTCATCATCTTCAAACCCTTTATAAGGGTCATACTGCCAATTCTCCAGGCTTCCTACGCCCACTGTGTCAATATGGGCGTCCATAGCAATTAGGTGTTTACCATGACCGATATAGCCTAGAACGTTACCTTGCGGGTCAATTTCAACTTTATCAAAGCCGACTTTTTCCATCTCTTCCTTGATGCGGAGTACTGTCCCTTTTTCATCACAGCTTTCTCCCGGGATGGCGATAAGGTCTCTTAAAAAGCGACTCATCTCGGGTTCATATTTCTTGGCTAGTTCAAGAACTTTTGCAAAATCCATTTTCAAAATAAATTCCCCTTTCAGTACTGTTGGATTAATGGTAGTTCAGTTCACCCATAAGCTAACCTGTATGGTCGACATGCTTTAATATGTTGCAAAAACCATGCCAAGCTATCTTAAAAATTAAATTTATTCATTTTAGCGTGATTAGTCGTATCTTCCCCTAGAATTAATTTATTATCACGCCATCCCAATTCTCAATTTGAGACACCTTATAAAGCGGATTGAAACCATAAAAAGTCTGGAATAGCTGTCAATTCGACAATCTTCCCCGCGAGTCTCATTTTGATACAAACGTCTATCTTTGAAACGCCGATTCTTGGAAGAATGGAGATTCGAAGTCAATATACCTACTAAGAAAAAGTTCTATTCTCACCAATTTGGTATTCCTTAATCTTACGATAGAGAGATGCCCTGCTAATTCCTAATAATTTTGCTGCATCTTCCTTATGCCCCTCAGTATCAACCAAAGTTAACGCCTTCATAATCGCTTCCCGTTCTAGCACTTTTAGGTTTATCGGTGAATGTTTGATTTCTGGTTTATCGTCTGTTTTGATCCTTTGTGGCAAAGTATCAGCAGTAATCATCCCTCCAGCCACCATTGTGACGCAGTATTCAACGACATTGCCTAGTTCTCGGACATTTCCAGGCCAAGTGAAGCGGGATAGGATTTCAATAGCTTCCGGAGTAATTCCACTAACCTTTCGATCGGTTACGGTAGCATAATAATCTAAATAGAAGTGGACTAGTGTTGGGACATCCTCTAAACGTTCACGTAGTGGAGGAATCGTTAAGGGAATAACATTTAAACGATAATAGAGATCTTCCCGAAACTCTCCCGTTTTTACCATGTTATCCAAATCTCTGTGAGTGGCGGCAATCACACGTACGTCCACTGGAATTGAACGTGTACTACCTATACGCTCGACTCTTCGTTCTTGTAATACTCTTAATATTTTTACCTGGAGGTGAAGTGGCATGTCCCCAATCTCGTCCAAAAAAAGCGTCCCATTGTGAGCGAGCTCAAATTTCCCGAGTTTTCCGCCTCGCTTAGCACCTGTGAACGATCCTTCTTCATATCCGAACAATTCACTTTCCAGGAGATTCTCAGGAATGGCCCCACAGTTTATGGCAATAAACGTATGCCCTTTGCGTTTACTGCTCTGATGTATCGCCCGGGCAAAGAGTTCTTTTCCTGTTCCACTTTCTCCTTGAATCAAGAGGGTTGCCTTACTGGGAGCTACATGTAAGGCCATGGCCTTTATATCTTTCATCTTTCTAGATTCTCCGATAATCTGCGAAAAATGGGTTTCAATATCACTGACGGTGGCCGCTTTGACCAACTTTTTAATTTGTTGAATATCCCTAAGAGTAATGACCGCCCCCTCAATCTTTCCTTCCTTTTTAATCGGCACAACATCACAGTAAAGTTGAGTAGCCACCCTCTTTCCTTGGATGTTTCCAGAAAACGTCTCGCCACGTTCAACGGCCTGCCATAGTTTTTTGTCATCCAACAAGTGATATAAAGCCTGTTCTTCTTGCTCATCAATATCTAACAATTTACCAGCCAAAGTGTTGTAATGAGTCACTTGTTGCTGATCGTTGACCAACAAAATCCCATCATGCAATAGATTTAGTACTGTGATTAATTGGCTGGTTATAAGGTCTCGATCGTGATTCTGTTGAATTTCTGCTGCCTTCCCAACCAGGAGTTCCGCCATCTTTTCCAGAAAGAGCAGGAGGGATTGTTTATTGTCCATCAGCCGCTTTGTTTGCTCCTCATCAAAGCTCACTAACCCAATAACCCCTATGATTTGATCATCAATGCGGATAGGTATAGCTACTTCCGCATATTCAAGACAGTTTCCCCTGCAGGGACAGGGCTGGCAGAGTTCGTTGAAGCCAGGATTGTCAATGATTACTGGCTCCCCTGTTTTGATCACATGCCGATAAACAAAACCATCGTCCATTGGGCCGCCACATTTGCTTTTATACTTCCCGGTTCCAGCAACCCGTATTAGATCGATATCGGCAATTTCAACTTCAATTTTCAGGGCTGCAGCAATAGCGTCTGCAGTTTGTTGGACCGTACTCTTAATACTGCGCAGGTGATACAACATGCTTTACACCTCATATTATTTGCTTTAGCTTACATTATATACAACTTCTCGCCGCTTCGCATTTTAATCCAACTCAAATAATTCCTCAAGAATTCAACTATATTAAAAAAGAAAAGGAAGCACCTTATCTTAACGACTGTGTGCTTCCTTCAATTAGGTATTTTCCATAGAGAAACCAGATTAACGTCCCCCTGACGGCAATTCTCCATCCCAGACAATACTGCGATATTTATAAGGATCTGTATTTCCTTCAGTGTTAAAGATCAGGATTTGGGATTTTTCATCCAGCTGGAGTGCTTCCCGAGCGCCTTTGAAGGCATCGTCTAGCAAAATTGAGCTAAGCAACCCAGCAGTCACTGCGCCGGATTCGCCCGAAATTACCTTTGGATCCCCAAGCAAAGGATTAGCCAGCACGCGCATTCCTTTCGCTGCTACCCAGTCAGGGCAAGAAACAAACAAGTCACTGTAATCCCGCAAGATATTCCACCCAATTAAGTTAGGCTCTCCACAAGCGAGTCCTGCCATAACAGTGGCCATGTCTCCGCCGACCACCCGTGGTTTACCATCCCCTGCCAGGGCTGATTTATATAAACAATCCGCTTGATCTGCTTCGACGATCACGGTTTTGGGGCAATCCTCTTTAAACAAGGAAGCAAAATAACCTTGTACAGACCCAGCCAGGGCACCGACTCCTGCCTGAACAAAAACATGAGTTGGTTTCTCGATGCCGATGTTATTGAGCTGTTCCAAAGCCTCAGCTGACATTGTACCATAGCCTTGCATAATCCAGGTCGGAATCTCCTCATACCCTTCCCAGGACGTATCTTGCACAACGACCCAACCGTGTTTTTCGGCCTCTACGGCAGTCATGCGTACAGCATCATCGTAATTCAGATCCGTGATCTCAGCCTCTGCACCTTCGGATCTAATTCTTTCAAGGCGATATTCAGAAGATCCCTTAGGCATATAGACTACGGACTTTTGACGCAATTGACGGGCTGTCCAGGCAATTCCTCGGCCATGATTCCCGTCAGTGGTGGTGGCAAATGTGATATTGCCTAATTGCTCCTTAATCTCCGGGGAAGTAAGAACTTGGAACGGTAGTTCGCTAATATCTCTGTTGAGGTGCTGCGCTAGGTATCTCCCGATGGCATATGAACCACCTAGGGCCTTAAACGCATTTAAACCAAACCGATAAGACTCATCTTTAACATAAATCCCACCGACGCCTAAGTTATTAGCCAGTCTGTCGAGTTGACGAAGCGGGGTTGGTTGATAATCAGGGAAGGTTCTGTGAAAATTTATGGCCTTATTTATTTCCTTTTTACTGAAAAGTTCCGTTGATACACCAGTCCCACTTTTCTTTACCATATTATTTTGAATCCATTTGATTTTGTCATTCATTTCAAATAACGCTCCTCTTTTTAATATTTTGTAATGAAACTAGTGATTTAATACGGTATTTAAAAAACAATTTCTTGTTTTGTCTATTGACCTTCTATCTCCCCCTATATCGAATTCATTGATCATGGACCATTTGACTTTCGCTAATTATATATGCAATTAATGTGCCAACTTTTCTGGTTAAATTTTTATTTTGTTTCTAATTGATAAGCCTACGAAACAAAAAGAACCCAAGTGCTTTCGACAGCTTAGGTTCCATTTGGACGTTTTCGAAGTTCTAGTTATATGGACATTTTACAATAAGTTGATTCTTAATATTCTCAATCTCCATATCATAGGGACACATACTAACCACTATCCTTTAATTAGTTATTTGGAATACCGTCAAACACTAGTTTCAAATCAACTGTAAAATCCGGGAAAACAGTTACATACACTTTGTCTTCCTCAGTATACGCTTCGGGACGCCCATATCGTTTGTTTTCCTGTAATGTGAATACGTTAATATATTTACCGTCAGGTTCTACGATCCAATATTCTTTAACACCTGCCTTTTCGTACCTGTTGAATTTCACTACCCGGTCCTGTATTGCAGTGGATGGTGAAGATATTTCAATGATTAGAATGGGCACTCCGAAATATCCGGTTTTCCTAAGTTTAGTTTCGTCACACACTACTACAATATCCGGTTGTACAACATTTGAAATGTCGTCATCATTTTCATTATCTTCTACGAGACATAAGTCGAAAGGTGAGGCAAACACTCTACATGGTTTATCAAGCAAGTAGTTAGATATTTGCCTGTGTAGCTCACTTGATATGCTTTGATGTTCCCATTTAGGAGCTGACTGCATAAACGGCAGACCATCGATTATTTCCCACCGTTCGTGTTCCGGCCAAGTTAAGTAATCGGTGTAGGTATATTTTTTATCTTCCTTTGGTAATGACATAGCTCGAACCGCCCCTTTTGGCTTTTCTATATATTACCATAATAATAGGTATAGTTAAAGAAATGATCCTCAATAATTTCATGCCACCTCTTGCAATATCTTCAATTAAGTGGTTATTATAGGAAGAGTGAAGTGTTACTAAGGAGCGATTCAAGATGGAAACGATGGAATGGGTAAAAATCCAGACCCTCTATGACTCCGAGAAGCAAGCCTTAAAAACTGCCAATATTGTTGCCACAACCGAAGCTAGGTTAGCCAATCAACAACGTGGACCCCAGTATGAAGTAGAGACCCGTGTTGATCAAATAAACGAAAAATGGCAAATATCATGGCGCAAAGTTTTTATCGGCAATAAAACGGGCTGTGGTGGAGGGTGCGAATCTTGCGGCGACAGCGCACCAACACCTAAGAAAAGTACGGCTAAGGTGATACCTTTTAGAAAACCTTCTGTTTAAGTAGAACAAAACCCACTGGATGCCACTTTGGTTTCCAGTGGGTTTTTTGCCTAAACAGCCTGACTGAGTGGACAAGTTGTTTGCAAGTTGCAGAAGTCACACATGAGAAATTTATAAATGACTATAAGCTACGACGGTTTCAAATTTGATATGTAAACAACGAGTGGACCCGCAATTTATGCGGGATCGTGTTTGGTATTGATAATTTAGTACTTCGGAGGGTTTTTCCGACCCGAGGGCGGGCCAGTTCTTGTAATCTTTGTTGCTCAGGATTTAGCGACTTGTCCGTCAGTATCTCAGCACCCTTCGTTTTTGCTTCAATCGTATGTTTGAGTTTTCCCCACACCGGTTGAAAGATCGCGCTGGGCATAGTTTTTAAATCAGGTGAAATCCTCGGTTTGAAATCCATCTGTGCCAATATGTCCTTTTCCAAATCTATACCAGGTGCAATCTCAATAAGAGTCATCTGCCCTTCTTCCAAGGTAAACACTGCTCGTTCGGTAATATATAGAACCTGTTGCTTAATCTGCTGGGCATACTTACCACTGAAGGTAATTTGTTCGACTTGATCAAGAAACTTTTTACCCTTACCCTCTTGAACTATCGATAATTGACCGTCTTTAACGTCAACTACTAATCCATTCGCAGTGAAAGCGCCGGTGAAGATGACTTTTTTAGAATTTTGAGAAATATTGATAAATCCACCACAGCCAACAAACCGTCCTTTGAATTTACTGACATTGACATTTCCATCTTTATCCGTTTGAGCTAGCCCTAAAAAGGCTACATCAATTCCGCCTCCATCATAAAAGTCAAACTGGGCATGATGTTCAACATATGCCTCTGCGTTAAAGGAATGCCCAAAATGAGGTCTACCTGCTGGAATGCCCCCAATACCTCCACATTCCGTCGTTAGAGTCATCAGATCGCTCGCGTGTTCTTCAGCAGCTACGGAAGCGATATCGGATGGCATACCAATCCCTAGATTGACAATTGCGTCAAGTTCCAGTTCCATCGCGGCACGGCGAGCAATAATTTTCCGTTCACCCAAAGGGAGTTGGGGAATTGAGCCTAGCGGTACCTTTAAATCTCCTGCAAATTCCGGACAATAATACAAACCCTCGGTCTGAAAATGATTTTCTGGATTTGTCGAAACAACGATATAATCAACTAGAATACCCGGAACCTTAATCTGTTTTGGATGTAAAGAATGTGCTTTAGAGATATGCTCTACTTGAGCAATGACAATACCGCCACTGTTTTTTGTTGCTTGGGCCAACGGTAGGGCTTCAACTAGAATACCCTCTCGGTCCATGGTTAGATTACCGTTTTCATCGGCTACGCTTCCCCGAATGAGTGCAACATTGACAGGGAATGTTTTATAAAAAAGCCATTCTTCGTCTTCGAAGTTAACCACTTTAACAATCTCTTCAGTGGTCATAGCATTCATTTTTGCCCCTTCAACGCGAGGGTCAACAAAGGTCCCAAGACCTACCTTGGTCAAAAGGCCAGGTCTCTTTGCGGCTATTTCGCGCCAAAGTTGAACAGACACGCCTTGCGGCAGATTATATCCCTCAATCTTGTTTTCCACGATTAACTTAGCCATTTTTGGTGACGAGCCGATAAAAGCTCCCACCCATCGTTTGACAAAACCTACATGTCCAAAACGGGTAGTTCCTTTTTCTTTCCAGTCCCCTGCTATAGAACCCTGGACGCAGGTTATATTGCAGGGATGTCCCACTTCAAGGAATCGTTTCTCCATGGACTGCGCAACTTCTTCCGGCCATCCTGCTAGTCCAAAAGCACATACCCCAACTGTTGAACCATCTTCAATCAACGCTGCAACTTCATCAGCAGTTCTAATTTTAGACATACTATTGCTCCCTTCACGAGGTTTTTTTGTCAGTGTATTACTCTATAAGCAATAATAATGCCATATTGTCAAAATATTATAAAAATTCCTCAAGAAGCCCCTGTTACAAGGCATTTTAGGATGAACCGCTAATACAAAGTACTAATGTACTTCTCTTGTGATAGTCAAAATTGGTTGTTTTTGTTGTAAAACCTCCTGAAATATGTACCCAATTCGGTTCATGTTTCATATTATTTCTCAAGCACTCCCTCAATTAACAAATATGTACCTAAAAAGGTACATAAATAACGAAAATTGGAAAAATCACAGCTGAATTGCGGTCATATAATTAGCAATAAAAAAGGCTAGTTGTGTTTTAATTACACACCTAGCCTCTGTTGCGATAGGTCGTTCCAATGTAGCACAATTGCATTGCCAATTGACATATTGTAGTGTCACTACTCATTCTTTACTTTCATATGATTTTAGTTTTCGATACAAAACAGTGCGATATATACCAAGCTTTTTGGCAGTCTCGCCGATTTTTCCATTACACTCCGCTAATATTTTCCTAACAAATTTTTCTTCTGACGCTCTCATAAATTCTTTAAGTGTCGAATTACCAACTGTACTACAGCAATCCATTATATCCGTCGATGAGATCATCTTGTTCTGGATCTGATGGTTGTCTATAGTACGTTCAAAATTTTCGTGATTCGTTACAACTGCTCTCTCAATAAAGTTTCTTAACTCTCTGACATTTCCTGGCCAATGATGTTTAAGTAGATGCTGAACCTCAGTCGAGCTTAATTTATGTCGTCTCCGATACTTCTTATTAAATTCCATTAGAAATTTATCGACCAGAGCAATTAAATCTTCAGGACGATTGCGTAATGGTGGTATCTTAATAGGTATGACATTAATTCGATAATATAAATCTTCGCGGAACTCTCCACTTTCGACCATTTCTGCTAAATCTCTGTTTGTCGCACAAACCAAACGAAAATCAACTTTATGACTGACGGTCCCCCCTACTCGGCGAACTTCATTATTATCTAAAACTCTTAATAATTTTGCTTGTAGCGACAATGGCATTTCTGAAATCTCATCTAGAAACAAGGTCCCTTCGTGAGCTATTTCTAAAACTCCTACTTTCCCACTAGTATTAGCCCCAGTAAACGACCCCTTCTCATATCCAAACAGCTCCGATTCGAACAGTGTTTCAGGAATAGCAGCACAGTTCACTATAATAAAAGGTCCTTTCTCTCGATTGCTATTTAGATGAATATATTTAGACAAAACTTCCTTTCCTGTTCCCGTTTCTCCTAAGAGCAAGATTGAACTATCCGTTTTAGCAATGTCGTAACATGTTTTAAATATTTTCCTCATCTCAATACTCTCAGCCACTACCTGCTCGTTACTGATTTTTTGAAGTCTCAAATATTCTATTTCTCTCTTCAACCTTTTCACTTT
>LADV01000065.1 GCA_000961805.1 Peptococcaceae bacterium BRH_c23
GATCCCAGTCATGCGGCAGGAATACGCAGCCTCGTTGCGCCGCTTGCCAAAGCAGCCATGGCTGTAGGGGCAGATGGGTTAATGATTGAAGCCCATAATGACCCTTCTAGGGCACTGTGCGACGGCGCCCAGTCTTTGGATTTAAAGCAGTTTGAAGAAATAATGGTCGATTTAAGGAAGAGAGCCCTATTCGAAGGTAAAAAGATGTCATGAGCGCCATGGGACTCTCAGTATCAATTTTTATATTCAATAGATAGCGAATTTCTTCCAGCTTGTGTTTGACCGACAAATTGACGGTAACCCATCTCGGGGCAGCTACTCCGGACTTCGGATCAGGAAACAAATGATCGATCGACAATCTCAGAGGACTATCTATTTAACATATTTTGTTCCGAATCACTGTAAAAATTATAGGGAGGGTTTCGTCAGGTACCCTCCCTATGAGATAATATTCTATTCGGCGGAACTCGTTGGGGCGCGAAGGTCCCTTGCGCCCCAAAAAGGATATGAGGAAATTTCTAACCTGTCCCCAAAAGCCACTTTCGAGTTGCAAAAAGGATAAGGGAATATTTCAGGCCTGACCCCAAAAGTGCACTAATGGCAGGTAGTAGCCTTAGTACCATAAAGAATTGCAACTCTGGCATGCGCTTAAAAGGATCAAAATTGATGTTGACTCCATGCTTAGCAGATAACATGAGGACATTGAATTGATGAGATGAAAGTGTCATCTATCCTCTAGTCACCTTTAGACAAACCAAAGTCACAAGCAAGGGGAGCATGTGTTTCGCTACGTCCCCCTTGCTTCCATGCGAGGTTGGTCAGGGAAATGGCTTAGTAACCATTTTGTCTATACCCTTGTCTGAAAGGTACGGGGGAAAATCTGAGAAACGGATGAAGATTTGAAGATTGTCTATAATACTAATATCAATCATGTACAAGCCTAATAGAAGGCTACGATTGCCTTGGTATTGAGCTCTGAGATCATTAGGAATATTGAGGTCATTGCTTAAGCCCCTTCACATAAGATTGCTTAATTTCCATTCTTATTTGTCAATTTTAACACCTATGCTCGCTCTGCGAAGGCTTAAATGAATAATATGCTCCGTGGGAGCCATCAAATGGTGGCTCAGCCCAGAGCGAAATCTGCGGCTCTGTCACACCGAAATATCATTAAATTGTAAGTATAATTTTATTTACAAAGAAATGAACAATGTTAGGTGCTCTAGCAGTGTCACCTCGCCTCCGCCATTACATAGGCGAGTAGAGAGTCCTTCGGGGCTCTTTTTTATTTTAGGGTTAAAGAGGGGTTCAGCGTGGTAGCTAAATCTGTACAATAGGCGGGTTTATGTTTACCATGGCTGATACCCCTCTATTTAATGTCCCTACCCTTAACCCAACTTCACGCTAAAAAGGGCTATATATCCTAATATATACCATTTATAGAGGCCGTCAAACTCTGCAACCCTTGGTACAGGCGGGTCTACTTTCCAAAATGCCAATGTAGTGCCGTAATAAATTCAGGGGCTATATACTTTCTTTCTGTGACGAGATATACTATAGGCATGTATATTAGAGAATGCGTTACAACCAATAAAGTCACCAAAACTAAATACGTTACCCATCGCCTTGTTGAAGCTTATCGTTTCATGGAAGGGTCCAAAGCCAAAGTCAGGCAACGCCTTATTTTGCATTTGGGTACGTTGGAGCTCCCTAAATCGGATTGGCCGAAACTGGCCAAGATTTTGGAAGCCCGATTAGTAGGTCAAAGTTCTCTGTTCGAAGACGACATTCAAATGACGACTGCTGCCGATAAAGCGATGGATTATTATTCGTTTGTGCAACAAAAAGGTGAGGAGAAGTCTGCCCGGAAACAAAGACAAACGTTTTGTCAGATCGACTTAGAAAGTGTCGAACATACAATGACCCGTTCTTTAGGTCCGGAATTAGTTGCCCATGCGTTTTGGGAACGTCTGGGGTTTGATAAGTTGTTGCAAACGTGTGGACTCTCCTCGACAGAGCAAGCCTGGACTCAAGCCGTTGTTCTCGGCCGGTTAATTGAACCGGCAAGCGAACGCCAGACGAGGTATTAGCTGAAAAAGAAAACGTCACTATTGGAAATGTTAGAGGTTGATTTGAGTGCGATGGGCGAAAACGCTATCTACGAGATTGGTGATACGCTTTTGACCCATAAAAAACAGTTGGAAAATGAACTTAGGAAACAGGAAGAGACTCTTTTTCCCCAGGAACATGCTTTGTTGCTGTATGATTTAACGAATACTTACTTTGAGGGTGGGGCATCAAAGAATACGTCGGCTATGCGTGGTCATTCCAAAGAAAAACGAAGCGATTGTCCCTTGGTCACGCTCGCTTTGGTCGTGGATAACCGAGGCTTTCCGATCTTTAGCCAGATTTACAAAGGAAACCAGTCGGAACCTGAGACACTTAAGGAAATACTAAAGAGACTTTATGTTGAGGATGAGACCCTCTTTAAGGAAACTTTACCTACCATTGTGATGGACCGAGGAATTGCTACCAAAAATAATCTTCAACTTCTTAAGGAAAAGAATTATTGTCCTAGTGACGTAGCTTCGCACAAATCAATTTCCATAACACAGGTTGTCCCATCTGATACCATGACCTTTAAGTCATCCATTGTTACTGTGTACATTTCTTATTCCTCATCTAAGGTATTTGCCAAGCGCATTGGCTAAAGATTTAAGTTCAAATAAACATTATCCAGCTCATCTTGGGTGATCCCGATATAAGCTAAGGTGACGCTAGGAGAAGAGTGGTTGAGCAGCTTCTGGATCCGTGTAATATCTACACCAGCCTGGAACGCGTGGTAACCAAAAGTCTTTCTCAGGGAATGGGTTCCGATCTGTTCCTTGATCCCTATTGCCCTGGCAGCATCATTTAGTATCCTGTAAGCTTGCTGCCTGGTAATTGGCTTGTATCCTTTTCGACTAGCAAATAATGCTTGCCCAGGCTTTAAGGAAACCACAAACTCTTTAAGGACTTTCTTTGAGGTTTCTCCTAGGGGAAAGTCTTTTAGCTTATTAGTCTTTTTCTCCCTGATCACGATGCGGTCTTTAATCTTGCTTCCATCATAGACGTCGGATACCTTGAGGGTTAGAAGATCGCTATGTGTAAACCTGAGTTGATGCCAAGCACGAAGAGACAGTAATCTCTTTGGTTACTTGATCTTAGTATCTTCTTCATTGTTTCTAGGGCCCTTTTGTCTCTGATTGGTTGAACGTATTCCATTGTTTTAGCTCCTTTCGCTATGTGCCATAATGATTGGTGGCAGGGGTTAAGTCATATTCAGAGGGTCGTGGATTACCCTTAAATACAAGAAATCCCTGGAGGCCTTTAATATCAGGCGTTCCAGGGATCTGGGAATGTGTCAGAATAGCATTGTGTTACATTCAATGATGGTAAGGTCTATAATAATATTACGGTTTGTATCTCTAAAGAAAGAATATTTGCAAGACACTTGTCAAAATTTGCTTAAGAGTATTATACTTATGAAGTAAAGTTTGAGGGTGGGGGACGAGAGTTGCCAAAATATACTATGTTTATAGATGAAACAGGTACTTCTAATGAACGTAATAAGCCGTTTTCTGTAACAGGAATTATTTTTGACAATCGATTTTTAATCAATCAATTAGGTCCTTCTATTGAGGCATTTAAGAGTTCATGCTTTGGTAGAAAAGACATTCCTCTTCATCTAACGAAAATCGCTAATGTTAAAGAACCATATAGGGTCGCAGATGGGGTTACACCCGAACACTTAAAGAAGTTTTGGGATGATTTACCTCAATTCCTTGCAAGCTTAGATTTTCAGATTATCTCAGTAACAGTTGATAAACCTAAACTAGAGAATTACTTTGCAACACATAAAGATGCTTATGAAGTCGCGTTTGCTCATATTATGAAATCCTTTTATTCTTTCCTAAGTTCGCCGGACGTAGTAACAGCTAAAATCGTTCTAGAGGCAAGGGATGATTATAATAACTTCTTAATTCAAAAGGCTTTCTTTGATATTTTCAATCATGGAACAGTCCATTTAGATTTTGAGAATTATAAGGATAAGTTAAAGGGCTTTATTTTTTCTGATAAAATTAACCCTCAATACAAATATGGGCTTGAAATTGCGGACATACTTTGTAATCCTCTAAATCGTGTAAGACTTGGACTAATAGAAGCAAAACCTAAGCATATTAATTATGGACAAGATAACAAAATTTTTAAGGCAATCAAAGATAAAATTTATGTAAAGGACCAGAATCAATCATGATTTCAGGAATTGGGGATTTAAAAAGGTCCCGATAACAAAGAAAGTGCGTCTCTGGGTAGATAATCCTCAACCGCAAGGAATAATTCCTCAGGTTATTGAGTAGATTACTATTAGGAGCTCCGAGGGGTAGCGGGGGGTTTGGTTTCCAGGCCGCCCAGCTTACTCCTTATAAGAAAGTATTGACATTTGTATCAAAATGGTCTATTATACAGACAAATCAATTAAGATAATTTTGGGGGATTGGTTTCCAGACCGCCATTAAATACTTATTAGAGGAATTGGTTTCCGATTCGTCTAATAAGTAAAAGAGTTGCAACTAACTATTAGTTGGAACTCTTTTGCATTCAAGTTGTAAACAAGTACGGTGGACCTAATAGTTAACGAAAATAATTACGCTCTAGCTGCTTAAGTGCCGCTAGCATCCTGCCTTCAGAACCTACGATGAAGAAACAGGGTGTCAATTAAGTAGGACGCTCTAATGTCAATGCTCGGAGACATTAGCTAAGATTATCGAGCTAGCCTGAACTGAATCCTGGCCTTTAGGAGTCAAGACTGGCGAAATTTAAATTAAAGGACACACGCGTAGACGCTTTTGTGGCAGCTCTTCGATACAGGGGTGCAAATCCCCTCGCCTCCACCAATCAAACCCTCGAATATTAGGTGGAGAGATGCATAATGAAAGCCTTGAGGTACTGAATTGTACACCTCAAGGCTTTTTCTGCATTTTATAAGGAAAAGATTTTAAAAATATAGTAAAGTATCATAAATACACGGGCTTGTCAATAAGATTTTATTGACAAGCGCTTATAAACAAAGGTATTATTATTTTAATACAAAGTGGAAAAGGATAAATATGGATACATCATTACTTAGGTTATTGCTAGAACCGTACATTTCATTGAATGAGACCTGTGCGCTTATTTCTATTAAGCCTCAGTACCTCAAGGAAATTTTTGCGGGAAGAAAACTTTATGAATACCGAAAACGTTTGTTTAACCAAAAAGTCGATAAGGTTGTAATGTATGCAACTTCCCCAGAAGCTAAAATCGTAGGATACTTCACTCCTGGTCAAATATTTTGTGGCACACCTCAAAGTATTTGGGAAAAAACCCACTTACAATCAGGCATCTCACAACAAGACTATATTTCATATTGTAACAATGCTAATAAAATAATTGCGATGTCTATTTAATGTATTACCTCTTTTAGTCTTACATCCCTTCTGATTTAGAACAGTTATCATTCTTCTGTAACCGTAGCCATCGAGATAAAGTGAGAAAATTTCACGTACAACTTTGGCCTCAACCTCGTTGATTACATATTTTTTGGTGTTAGGGTCAATGTCATAGCCAAGGGGGGGAATCCCCCCTGTATGTTTACACTGATAAGATTTTCCGTCATGCCTTTCATGACTTCTCTGCCAAGATTTGCGGAGTAATATTCAGCCAAGCCTTCAAGAAGAGACTCTAAGATGATTGAAGTGCAAACACCGAGTCCAGCTACATTGAAAGGACAGGCAGGGAAGCATATAAATCCATTCCATCGTCTTGCATTTTCTTTATGTGGAATGATCAAACCCATTAATTAAGAAAAATCGCCTAAACACAAAGTATAGGCGATTTTAGGCTAGTGTTACGGCTGCTTAATACTGGGGAACCCTTTGAAAAAATTCTTTTACTACATCATTAAGAAGCCAATTAGTCTCCAGAATGGAATGAGTATCACGAACACGAAGATCATAGTTAATACGCTTTTTGCTGCTTGGAACTTGACAAAGTCAGACAACTTCACGATTCCAAAAGAGAAGAAGATCAAATATAGGACATATTCATAGGGCAAGATAATCGCATCGATTGCTATTTGGATGAACATATACCAGGCAGCGGGGTTAATGCCAAAGCTCATAGCAATTTCGGTAAGCGGTAAGGTGAATGCCGACATAATTGCCAACGGAGTCATTAAAAAGTTTAGAGAAAAGATCATCGAATAGACGATACCAAAAATGAACATAACCCCTTTACCAGCGAGCATCGGAAGCATGACAGTGGCTACAACTTTCCCTAAGCCTAAGACTCCAGCGGTTGTTCCAATACCCATACAACTAGCAGTAAATATTGCCATTCCATAATTGACATTTTTTATGTCTTCATTGGTGGCTACGTTGAATCCGGGGAAGTAGAGCAACATCGGGAAAACCACAAAACCCCAGCCGGCTTCTATCTTATGGTATTGAGTAGTTAAGAGGAAAACAAAAAGCATACCACACATAATGAGAACCTTTTTCTCATCAAAGGACATTTTCCCTAATTTCAGTAATTCACCTTTGAAATACTCTTTAGCATTAATAGGACCAGCGGGTTTAAACATTTTGGTGATGACCCAAAACATAAATGCGTAGAAAACAATTGAAATACTATTGTACATAAGGTACTGAATCCAGGTCAGATCGACCGCTCCGGCTACGCCTTTACCTAGTCCTGTCAGCAAACCCCAGTTCGCATTGAAGATGAACCATCCGGGAAGGAGTGAGGAGATGGCAGCAGCCATGGTTATACCAGCCGTTTCCTTGCCAGTTTCAAGTTCTAGGGCCTTGCAAAGACCATAAGCTAAAGCTGCCAAAGGGAAAACGGTATTTCCGGGAATTAAGAGATAGAGTGCTACCCCGGCTAAAGATAATCCCCAAATAATGCCGTTATAACTTGCCCCAGTGAGCAAAATAGAGTTATAGGCAATTCGTTTGAGCAAGTTAGTGCGTTCCATAACATTGGCCAGAAATAGTCCGCCAATAATAAACCATGGAATGTAGAGTGACCATGGGGCAAAAACAGCTGCAGCAGGTGCTTTTGCTAAAACTACATAGCTAATCGGTAATAAAATCGAAATAGCAGTCTGATTTATATTGCCAAAAATAAAGGTTAGAATTGCGAAAAGGGTAACTGTTAAATACATTCTAATCTGAGGGGTAAACAGTTCATTGGTTGGGATCAACAAAATTGCTAGTGGCAGAATAAAAGTTATGATCATTAAACTTATTTGTTTCATATTCGTGGGTTGTTTCACGGTTTGAACTGACATGATTTTAACCTCCATTAATTTATAGTATCATTACATTTTCTAGATTCAGATATTACCAAGAATGAAAAGTATACTTCTTTGTATTAATCCTCCTCCCTTCCTTCGTGATAGGTGATAAGTCTTCTAACTAGCGTTATTCCTCCGATTAGGATTGGGGTTACCAGCTTCCCCCGGTTAATTGAAATTGAGGCTTATCTCCTTTAGGATTGTGAAGGTTATTTTAAGCACATTGTAGATTGTCTAATGCCTTAGTACCAACAATGTTTTATTGAGATGGGTTTCAAGTATTTATTGTGCTAATAATTGTTATTAGAAATACTAATACTTCTCCGTTAACGTTTCGACCTGTCGTGAATGGCTAGACATTAGACAACATCGCGATCAGCGCTCTTGCTGAGGAGAAAAGCGAGTAGGGAATTTGGCCTAATAGCTAAATTCCCTACTCGCTTTATACTTGGTAGTAGGCGCTTATAGTGTTTTACAAAGATTGCTTGTGACAACACACATGAAACCATTGTTTGTGATAAATGTTGCAAGTAAATATACTTCGACCTAGATACTCTTCACATCATGAACCCGAGGTCAGGTGTTAAATGGGTAGCTTAGTTATGTAGGCTTTATAAATCTCTAGAAAATCCAGACCTGCCGATGAGAGAGAATGATTTGTAGAAGTAAACCAACCGAAATCTAGGCTAAGGCTATCTCTAATCGGTATCGCGACCATTGATTTCTCGCGAAATAGGATAAAATCATTGTACGTCGTAATACCAAAGGCTTTGCCGTGGATAATAGTCTTCAAGTAGATTTCACGACTATTAGTTTTCACAATGATATCTAGTTGACTCAAATCGCCAAACATATGAGTTAGGATTTCTAAATAGGGTTCATATTTATAGACCACAAGTGGGTGATTCTTTATATCAGATTTCTTAAACATTGTCTTCTTAGCTAAGGGGGATGATTTGGCCACACAAACCAAGAATTCGTAACTTCGGATTTTTTCAAAGATAACGTTGCTGCTCTTGAGGTGTTCTAAGTCATAATAGTCCGGTAAATTAACAAGTCCTATATCAGTACACCCGTTAATAAGCTTAGTTACAATCTCATTAGGTTTTTGTTCTTCGATGTGAATGTTGATATCGGGGTGCTTTTTCCGAAATAGATCTAAGATTTGAGGTAGGTAATTACTCATGTAGGGAGTCGCACTAATGGCTAATTTATCATTTGAAATTGTACTGTTAACATTAAAATAGGGCTCCATACTACTAAGTAATTCCTCGTATTTAGTAATAACATCTTTTGCTTTTTCTACGGCGAGGATACCTGCATCCGTTAAATCTACTCCCTGGCGACAGCGCCGAAACAAAGAAACATTTAAGTCTGCCTCGAGCTTCTGAATAGCTTGACTTAATCCTTGTTGTGAAATATAGAGATGCTCTGCAGAAAGTGTAATGGATTTTGTTTTTGCTATTTCAACTAAATAATAAAGATGCTCTATACGCATGTTACCACCTCCCACTTTACATTGGTAAAATTATCGTACCAAGAGTGTTCTAGTTAATTATTCACATTATAACCCGAATTGCAGAACAAATTATATAGTGCCGGGCAATTATATGCTACGAGTTAGTATGCTACGAAAGAATGAATAGGATGCCTTTCGAAGAATCTTGAAAACCATCGGCATTGAATTCAAAGGATCGGGATTTTAGGTGAGGAGCGAGGGTCAAGCTAATCAGGTATTCACTGAGATAGAAAAGCTTTAGAAAAATCAGGGGTTTAGTTTGCTAATTTCGTAGAGGTAAGCTTATAGCCCCACTACGTAATAATAAAAAAATAATGAAAAGGGGAGAGTTAAATGAAACAATATTTAGAAGCTCAAAAACATTTAATTACTTTACAACATGAATCCGAAGAAAAGTTCTTATCTGAATTTAGAGCAGGAAACTATACTTTGGAAAATCCTTATGTAGTTAAAAATCCATATTTAATTAATCCATTGGCTGCAGTGATTTGCTTTAATACCGCAGAAGAAGTTGCAGTAAAGGTAACTGTAAAGGGTAAGGCAGTAGAAGGAGATTTAGACCATACTTTTAGTGCCGCCAGGGAGCATGTGTTGCCCATATATGGCTTATATGATGCTTATGAAAATACCGTTGTGTTAACACAGGAAAATGGTAAAACAACTGAGGTTAAAATTGAAGTTGAAGAATTAAATATTAACAAAGCATTCTCTTGTGTTACGACATATGATTACTTTGGCAAAGATATTATGATTATATCAACTGCAACTCCTTTGATTGGTTCTGCTAGAACTTGCGGCTTTGATTATGCTGGTGATTTAAGATGGGTAATGACTGAAAAAGCAAGCTGGGATATTAAACAATTAACTAACGGAAGACTATTAGTAACTTCTTACCGCTCAATGCAAAAGCCGTATTACACCGTAGGACTTATGGAAATGGGCTTTTGTGGTAAGATTTACGTCGAACACAGGCTGCCGGGCGGATTTCACCACGATGCTATAGAATTAGAAAACGGCAACTTATTAGCTGCTTCGGATAATGATTTCGCGGAATCTGTGGAAGACTTTGTTGTCGAAATCGATAGAGAAACCGGCGTAATCCTTAAGTCCTGGGATCTGCTCAAGATATTGCCAAGAGAACAAGGTAAAGCAGGAGACTGGAATCACCATGACTGGTTCCATAATAACTCCGTTTGGTATGACAAACCCACTAATTCCATTACCATGTCCGGACGGCACCAGGATGCTGTAATTAACTTTAATTACGATACAGGTAAGTTAAACTGGATTATTGGTGATCCAGAAGGCTGGGGAGAAGAGTGGCAACAATACTTCTTTAAAAATGTCACAGAAGGTGACTTTGACTGGCAGTATGAGCAGCATGCAGCTAGAATTTTACCTAACGGCGATGTCTTCGTCTTTGATAACGGAACCTATCGATCCAAAACCACGGAAAACAGAGTGCCACCCAATGATAATTTCTCCCGAGGGGTTATTTACCGACTGAATACTGAAAAAATGGAAATAGAACAAGTTTGGCAGTATGGCAAGGAACGAGGCGCAGAGTTCTATTCCCCCTATATCTGCAACGTGGATTACTACGGTGAAGGCCACTACATGGTGCACTCAGGTGGTATCTCAACCTTCAGAGGGAAGCATACGGATGATTTAGGAGCATTGCAGATCAATAAACACAAAGAGGATCATATTCACTTGACCTTGGAATCAACCACGGTCGAATTGTTCAACAACGAAGTTAAGTATGAATTAATGGTTAAAGGCGGTAACTACTACCGAGCCAGACGACTTGCTTTATATGATGAAAAAACGAACTTTGGACTGGGTAAAGGTAAATTCTTAGGTGGTTTTGGAGTTAACCCGGAATTTGGCCTGAAAGTTAAGTTTAAAGAGGCCGGTGTGGAACTACCCCAAAAATACGCGCTCTCCTTTGTGCTTGAAGAAGATCGATTGGCGCTGCGCGGCACTTTTGTGGAAGGCTCCCAAGTCCTGCTGGAATTAAAAGGTGCGGAGGGTTCTAAATTATACTCAGTACCCACCGACGTGCATGACATCACGGCTGCCTGTGTATCATTTGAAGAACAAAAGGAAAATGATGTGCAGTATTATGTGAGCAGGGAAGGTTTGTCTGGCAACTTTGATATTTATTTGAATATCGATAACCTGAAGTACGATATAAAAGCATCAGTAATGCTATAAAACTCCAGTTAGCTATGCCTACAAGTTCATGGGAGTTCTACCGTGACGTAGGTTCACGGTAGAACCTTATGGTTAGTAATTAAGGAGGTATAAAAATGGAACTCAAGATGATTAAGGCTGACCTTTTTAATACAGCAATTTATGATAACAATGAGGCCTGTGTAGTTGTATTTAGCAGGCATGATTGTCACGTGTGTAAAGAAGTTGTGCCCAGATTGGAAGAAGTCGCAGAAAAGTATCAAGACAAATTATCTTTTTACGCTATGGATGTTGAGCAGGATAAAGCTTTGTTTAAAAGTTTCTCACTTAAAGGTGTTCCTCAGCTGTTATTTTTTAAAGATGGTGAGTTTTATGGAAAGTTAGCAGGCGATGTTGAGGAAGATGACATGGTCGAAAAAATTGAGGAACTCATATAAGAGGTGCAAGATGAACAATTATGATATCGTAATTATCGGGGGGGGACCGGCAGGTTTAACTGCTGCGATTTACGGTGCTAGGGCACGATTAAAAACTTTGGTTATTAATAAAGGGGTTATAGGTGGAATGGCCGAAACCACTAGGGAGATTGTAAACTATCCCGGGTATGGTCAAACAACAGGACCCAAGTTAATGCAGGACTTCAAAAAGCATGCCGAAGGTTTTGGAGCAGAATTTATCAAAGATGAAGTGATGAAAATAGGTTTCTGCCAAGACGAGAAACTCATTAAAACCAAAAAAGGAAAAGAGTATACGGCCAAAGCAGTGATCTTAGCATGTGGTTGCAAACCAAGGTTGCTGAATATACCTGGTGAAACAAAATTAAGAGGCAGTGGTGTAGCATACTGTGCTACTTGTGATGCTGAATTCTTTGAAAATGAAGAGGTAGTTGTCATCGGCAGCGGTGACCAAGCCATTGAAGAAGGCATGTATATTACTAAATTCGCCAATAAGGTAACTACTATTGTTTTACATGATGAAGGGATACTTGATTGCAACAAGCTTAGTGCCGAAAAAGCATTTGACAATAAAAAAATGAACTTTGTTTGGAATTCCACTGTTGAAGAAGTATTAGGTAAGGCAAATGTTGAGGGAGTTAAAATTAAAAACTCTAAGACGGGAGAAAGCAGTGAGCTAGCTTGTCAAGGTGTATTCTTTTTTGTAGGCATGATTCCATCTACCGGATTTTTGCAAGACAGCGGTGTGGAGGTAGACCAAAAAGGATATATTCCTGTTAACGAGTTAATGGAAACTAATATTGAAGGTGTTTATGCCGTTGGTGACAACAGAGTTAAGTATTTGAGACAGATTGTATCAGCTGCAGGTGATGGTGCAACTGCAGCAGTCGCAGCGGAAAGATATATAGAAGAGGTTAATGATTTTAGGGCAAAGGTACTAGAAAGTGAAAAACCTGTTATACTGACCTTTTTTAATCCAACTGTAGAAGATAGCTTGGCTTTTATTAACGTTTTAGAAAAAGTGGTTAGTGATAACGGTAGTAAGTATAAAATAGTTAAAGTGGATATTTCCAGAAAGAAAACGTTAGCAGAAAAATATTGTGTTAAGGAAGCACCTTGCAGTATTGTTCTGAATAAAGGAATAGTTATCAAACAATTAGATTGTTCACTGAATTGGGAGAAAGTAAATGCTCAATTGCAAGATAATAGGTTTGATTAACTTCTCACCTAATCCTGCAAGAGTTTTTGAGTTTTAATTATTAAGACCGCATAAGAGATTGGGGCATACCCCTAATCTCTTATGCGGTCATGTCGTTGAATCGATAAATCTACATTGTTTAGGACTCGTGTATTGGAGTGAATTAAAAATGGAAAAACTTATAGTTTTGGGAACTGGTCATGCCTTTGTGACGAAATGCTATAATACCTGTTTTGCAATCACTAACGCGGAAGAATACATTTTGGTCGATGCTGGGGGTGGGAATGGAATTATTGGAATTATGAAAAAAACTCAAATTCCCGTTTTTGGTATACATAACGCCTTTGTTACACATCGGCATACCGATCATTTATTGGGTATGGTGTGGGTTATACGTAGTATAGCATCACTAATCCTGACAGAACGATATGATGGAAACTTCAATATTTACTGCCATATCGAGCTAATTAATAATATATTAGCTGTCACTGATGCGTCACTGGATAAGGTAACTACGGATTTAATCGGAAAGAGAATTATCCTAATTCCTGTAGCAGACGGACAGAAGGAAATTCTGGCCGGATATGAGTTTACATTTTTTGATATACATTCAGCGAAGGATAAACAGTTTGGCTTTACTACAAAGATAAATAACGGTAAAACTCTCACTTTTCTGGGAGATGAACCTTATAATTCGTTATGTAAGGAATACGTAGAAAATAGTGATTGGTTATTAAGCGAGGCATTTTGTCTTTATAGTGATCGTGAAATCTTCAGACCATATGAGAAAAACCATAGCACGGTAAAAGAAGCCTGTGAACTTGCTACACAATTGAACGTTAAAAACCTTGTTCTATGGCATACTGAGGACAAAAATATTGAACAACGAAAGCAATTATACACCGCTGAGGGGAAAATGTATTATAATGGAAATATATTTGTTCCGAATGACTTAGAAGTCATTGAACTGTAATTCAGTGCAGTGAGTACATTCAGCTACATATAAATTCATTATTTAGGGTAAGTATAATTCAGAAAATAAGGATTGACAGTGCATTCTGAAAAAGCTATTATTGTATTAGAGATGTAACCGTTTACATGAAAATTTATGTCCCAATATCAGGAGTCAAAACTTTCTTAATTCAGGAAAAGTAGCTATATAAGCTTTTGTTCACAGGGATCTATAACTAAACCGTAGAGCATTATCCTTATACAAGCAGAAAATAAAGCTCGCAACATTATAAGAATGTAACCGATTACAATTAATGATAGAGGGTGTAACGATTGGCGACAATTAGAGATGTTGCTCGTTTAGCGGGAGTGTCTGTGGCTACAGTCTCCCGAGTGATTAACAAAACGGACTCTGTGAATCCCGAGACCGCAGGGCAAGTACTGAAGGCGATTGAGCAGCTTCAATACGAGCCAAATGCTGTAGCTCGGGGTCTAGCGGGCAAGAAGATGGGGATCATTGCCTTAATCCTGCCGGATATATTGAATCCGTTTTTTCCTGCTTTGGCCCGCGGTGTCGAAGATGTAGCCCATAAGAAAGGCCTAACGGTTATCTTGGGCAACTCAGATGATCTAGGCTTAAAAGAAAGTTCTTATATCAAAGTCCTCAA
>LADV01000064.1 GCA_000961805.1 Peptococcaceae bacterium BRH_c23
GTGGATGGAGCTTTTGGTTTATGGGCGGCAGCTTCAGAAGAACTGAGACATCTTACTAAAGGTGTTGAATTAGCTGACTCTTGGTCTGTTGATGCTCATAAAACGTTAAATGCACCCTACGATAATGGTATTGTGCTATGTCGTAACCGGGATTCACTCGTGCAAGCGCTTCATATGACAGGTTCTTATATCATTTATAGTGATCATCGAGATGGAATGTTATATACATCGGATATGTCACGAAGGGCCAGGATCGTTGAATTATGGGCAACCATGAAATCTCTCGGCAAAAAGGGCATTTCGGAACTTGTAGAAGACCTGCATCATAAAGCATTGTACTTTTCAAAGGCTCTGGAAGAGATCGGCTTTACAATCAAAAACGAAGTTTGTTTTAATCAAGTATTGGCCTCCCTAGGGAAATCTGATCTAACAGAAAAAACGCTGAAGCACATACAAGAATCCAAAGAATGTTGGTGTGGAGGTGCAAAATGGGAGGATGAGACAGTTATTCGCATCAGTGTTTCTTCTTATCGAACAACTTACGAAGACATTGATCGTTCCGTAAAGGCATTTGCCGAGGCAAAATGGAAGGCATCAAGAATCAACCCGACCAGCGTTTCATAATCAAACTACCTCGCGAACTCCAACTCCAGACTTGAAACACAAATCCCGCCTCAACTAACGACCGTTGATTAACCATTTTACCCTTGGAATTGATACATTTAAACATGAATTACATATTTATGAAATGCAAAAAACGGATACGGTAATAGAACAATAATACGAGCAAAAGTATACCAACAGAAATAATAACTCTGTCTAATTTTTTATTATTAATATATTTATGGCTTAAACCATATAATGTAAGTCCAAGAAAGCCTCCAAAAGTATTTGTAATTAAATCTGTTATGTCTGCCGCCCCAATAGCGAAGATAAATTGAATTAATTCGCAAGTAAGGCTAAAAACCAGTATTAAAGCTAACTTAGGTAAAAATCCAATTTTTTCGAAATTGACATTCAAAAGCAAGCCAAAAGGAATAAAGATTATAACATTATCTCTCATCTCTCCGAAATTAATTCTTCCATTTACATTTAAAGGAGCAGCAAATGGATTCAAGTTAAGACTTCCATGGGGATAATTAAATACTGACAAAATATTGTATTGTAATTTGAATAACACTAACCAGATTAGTATTACTAAAGGGTAGAAGAAGCACTTTTTATACTTATTATAGTACGCGTCACAAACTCGAATTCAGGTCGTCTCTATCACTTGCTTAGACTCATTCTGTACAAGCAATGTCGAGCACGGGTTATGGCGACGTAAAGCAATTTAAGATCAAGTTCCTCATCGCTATAGTCTTCATGAATATTAAAAATAAACACAGCGTCAAATTCTAGTCCTTTGGCAACATATGAAGGTACTATCAAGATTTGACCTTCATATATGGTTTCATCCCCCTGTAAAATCTCATAGGATTTGGTTAGGTTTTTTTTGAGTAGTTGACATTCTTTCAGAGTTTTCCCGATCAGGGCGATTGATTTATACCCACTCGCAAGCTGAATTTCAAGCAAACTCTCTATGCCGAGAACCATATCTTTAACACTTTTAAAGTCTATAATATAAGGAGGAGTGCCATGGCGGATGACAGGCTTCGCTAGGAGGATATCTGTGGATTTCACTTTTTTAATGACTTCGTTGGCATAATCCATAATCTCTATGGTGGTACGATAGCTTTGTTCGAGTGTTAAATAGTTACAGTCAAGATCGGGAAAAACGTCTTGTTTGACTTGATCCCAGCTTTTTATCCCACGGCAAGAGTGAATTCCCTGAGCCAAATCTCCAAATATCGTAAACATATCTGTTTTGAGAATAGTTCGTAGAGTATAGAACTGAAAGATGCTTAGATCCTGGGCTTCATCAATAAAAACGTGACTGACCCCAAACTTTTCTTCGTAACCAATCAGAAGATGCTTTAAATAGGCAAGTGGTGCCAAATCCTCAAGCTCAAGTTTGTTTTGGCTGATGAGTTCGCCGGAGGAACTGCACATGTACTCAAGTACCGCTCTGTCCAGATCCTTTTCACGGGGGCCTAAGATAATTGTAGGATCAGTAATAATTCGTTGATAATGACGGAGCAGATCGATCTTAGGGAAGAGTGCAAGATACTTCTTGACAACGGTCTTTGCGCTGTTCGTGAGCTTGGTTAGGGCTATATTACGTAAGTCAACCAAAGCTATCGCTTTTTCCCTTCGTAGATCGTCATCAAACTCTGACGAAAAACGCACTTCTTCTATCTGACGGCTGAACTCCTCTTCCACTAGTTTCAGGATAGGTTCTTTGGCTGCCTTTAGTTTATTGGTGAGAACTTTTTTGACCATCTCAATTCGCTTCTGCAAGGGGAGAAAACTATATTCTTCTAGGAAAATCCGTTGAACATCTTCTGCTTCTAAAATCACATGCTCTCCGAGCATGAAATCGACGTTCGGTACAAATGTCTCTTGCAGTCGGTCTACATAGTGGTCGAGAGTATCTTTAAAGTGAATGGATCCTTTGAATTCGGAGGCTCCAATGATATTGGCAGAGTTTATAGAGGATTGGTTGTTCTCGTCGAGTAACCGAAAGAGTTTTTGTTCAGGTGGTACTAATTTGACCTTCGCTGATTTGCCAATGAGCTCCAACAGGAAGTCAATCAACGTTGTCTGAGTCACTCTTTCTGCGCCAAGCTCTGGCAAGGCCTCGGATATATAATTAATAAATAATCGGTTCGGGCCGAGAATAATAAAGTTCTCAGGGATAAAACGATCTTGATAGGTATAGATGAGGTAAGCCATGCGGTGGAGTGCAATCGTTGTTTTACCGCTACCGGCAACTCCTTGAACGATTAAAGGAGTCATATCTGCGCGGATCACCCGGTTTTGTTCCGCTTGAATCGAGGTGGCAATATCCTTGAGGCGATGATCGACATTGGCTTCCAGGGAGGCCTGAAGGAAGGCATCATTGGTTGTAATGTCAATATCTCGAATCTCAAATAACTGACCTTCCTCAATCGTAAATTGACGTTTAAGGGCGAGCTCTCCTGAAATCGTTCCCGTCGGGGTTTGATAATCAACCGCACCCAAGCGTCCTTCATAGTAGATTGAGGCGATAGGGGAACGCCAATCGAGGATGAGTGGTTCTTGGTCTTCTTTGGTAAGCAATGAGACCTTACCAATATAATAACGCTTAAAGTCTGGAGTCTCCGCTTGTTTAAAATCAATTCGGGCAAAGTAGGGTTTTTCAAGTCCTCGATTAAGTTGGTAAAAGTGTTCTTTTCCATATTCTAAAAGCTTCGTCGTCACTAAAATGGAAATGTAACTTTGGCTGCTGTCTAAGAAATCTAAGTCAATAAAAGCCTGACGAATTTCTTCGCGTTGACCTTGACGGTTTTCGACAATCAAATCAATCATTTTTTTCATATAAGCAATGGTAGAAGTAAGACGGTTTCTTTCTTGCTCAAATTCGGGATGGTTATTGCTGTTCATCGTATGCTCCTTCCGGTAATATTTGGACTTGGGGACGTTAAGGCTGCAATTATACCCAAAAAAGGAAACATCATGATTAGATAAAGGATTTCAGTGTATCCGCCCCACTGATCGAAGGCCATACCTAACGGCAGTGGCCCTAGTGCCGCTCCAATAATCATGACGCTAGAGGCCATTGCTCGGATACTCCCTAAGTGTCGACGCCCATAATAATTGGGCCAAATCAAATTTAACGTGATGTGTTCAAAACCTCCAACGATTCCCCACATGACACCGAAAAGAATTACACTAACCATGGAATTCACATGGTTAAGGCTAAACAAAGCCACGATTTCGCCTAGAAAAACGAAGGCTAGTGCATGGTTTGTTTTAACGCGTTCCAAAATGAATCCGGCTAGGAATGAGGCGGAGAAGCCCACAAGGGCCATCAAACTCAGAACAAACGCCGAATTCAATGGGGAAATCCCTCGTTCACCGAGGATGGAGATTAAGTGAAAGGTTAATCCGGTATTAATTAAGGCAGGGACAGAGGCAGCCAGAAGAATAAACCAGAACGTTCTCGTTTTTTTGGCTTCTGCCAAGGTCCAGTTTAGTTCTGTATCGACGAATTCGGTCTGGTTGACAGTTGATGGGCCTTCGGGAGTATTTAAAGTATTTAAGCGATGTATAGAGGCTCCATCCGGTCGTAATCCGACCTCTTCCGGTTTGTTGCGAATTAAATAGTAAGACAGAGGGGTGTACAGAACGATTAGCAAGCCCCCCCATACCCACCAGGTAACACGTAAATCCCAAGTTTGAATCATCCAGACATTGAGAATTGGAACGAGGGCTGAACTAATAAATCCCCCAAGGGCCATTAAACTGAAAGCCCTTCCCCTTTGCCGAATAAACCATTGAGGAACCAAGGTGCTGGGGATCAGGGTCATCGAGCCTTGCCCAAATAACCGGAGCATAAAGAACCCAATAAACATCCATACAACTCCGAGCATGGCACTGTTCCAAAAGCAAGCGAATCCCAAGCAGAGACCGATGACCACACTCATTCGCCGTTGTCCATAGCGATCGATAAGCCGCCCCATCATAAAGAGAGAGAGACCAGCGGTTAAGCTTGCCAGGGAATAAACACTGAAAATTAGGGAGCGACTCCACCCTAATTCGGTCATATAAACATTGATAAAAACGGAGATAGAGTAGGTTTGACCGGGACCTGAAAAGAATAAACCTAGGGCAGAGATGACGACGATAATCCAACCATAGAAAAAGGGAAGATTCACAGGGGTTTTTTCTTGAAAACGCTGCACGACTAGTTACTCCTTTGACATTGAATGAAAATGGAAAAATCCTGTTCAATTCATTCCTAGGTTTTCAATTGGCTTTTTACTTATACTTCTTGAAAAATTGGAATAACCATCGGGTGCCTCTTGGTCTTATCATACAGATGTCTACTCACTGCATCCCTTACGCGATTTTGTAAAAGGTTGGTGTCATTGATACCATTCTGGAAATTACGGGCTATGGTCTGTCTCGTGAGTGCTTTTACCTCATCGAGGATTAGGTTGGACTCTCGAACATAGACAAATCCACGGGTGACGACATCTGGGCCCGCTAACATCGTGTTGGTTGCTCTGTTGAGTGCTAACATGATGATCAGAATTCCATCTTGAGATAGGAGTGATCGCTCTTTCATAACGCTACTTCCGATATCTCCGACTCCCAAGCCATCAATAAAAACTCGTCCAGCAGTAACGTTATCAGCTAACTTTGCCCCATGACTTGTAAACTCTATTACATTGCCAATCTCGGCGACGAAAATGTTTTCCCGTGGAATTCCTACTTGCCCAGCGAGTTCAGCATGTTTCATGAGCATGCGGTATTCTCCGTGAACAGGAATAAAGTACTTAGGTTTTACCATGCTGATCATCAGCTTAAGCTCTTCTTGGCTGGCGTGACCCGACACGTGCATCCCCGAGATGGATTCATAGATGACTTTGGCGCCTAACTTGAAGAGCTGATCAATATTGCGCGAGACTGCTTTTTCATTGCCAGGGATGGGAGAAGCAGAAAGAATCACCGTATCCCCAGGATAAATGGAAATCTGATGATGACTATGGCTCGCCATGCGAGTCAGCGCAGCCATTGGCTCGCCTTGACTGCCCGTCGTAAGGATGCATACTTGATTACCCGATAAGCGCATAGCCTCGTCGACGTCAATGAGCATGTCTTCCGGCACATCCCGAAAATAGGGACATTAAAATGTCTCAACAAATAGGGTAGTCCGCCAATATGATCCTCATGACCGTGAGTAATCAGGATTCCCAGGATGAGGTCTTTGTTTTCGATAAGATACGTATAATCTGGTATAACGAGGTCAATCCCGAACATATCATCGTCAGGAAAAGCCAGACCCGCGTCAATTAACAAGATTTGATCATTATAGCGGATCGCGGTTGTATTCTTTCCGATTTCCCCTAGTCCACCGAGGGGAATAATCTGCAGTTTGTTTTTTTGGTCAAGTGAATATATTGCCATAGTCATGTCCTAGGCTGTCTATAAAACGCAATATCATAACGATCGCTTAACCAGGTTTCCTTCCATTCATCCAATAACAAAACAGCATAGTTTTCATCTTTATCCAGCACTACCGTGCTCATGCTTGATTCAGTCAGCAGCTTAATTGCTTTATCATCTTTTTCAACCCAGCGTACGATCTCAAAGGGAAGGTGTTGAATAGCTACCTGGACCCCGTACTCTTCACGCAAGCGGTATTCTAACACTTCAAACTGCAATTGTCCCACAACGCCAATAATTGGAGCTTCAACGCCGACATTAAGGTCACGAAAAACATGGATTGCTCCCTCTTCTTGAAGTTCCTGAATCCCCTTTCAGTGCACTCCCGAAAAACACCAGCGTCACTTCTCCTCGGTCCACTCGTTCCTTGGAGAAGGTATTTCCAGCCATGTCCAATAGCTCAATTTCCTCATTTAGCTGATTAATAAGGTCATCTCTAATTCCCGCGCGTACTCTTTCGTCGCTGAGGGCTCCAGAGATAGGGGGCTTGGAACTAGATCTAAGACTCCCTGCAATAAAACGCTCAACCAGTCCCGTGTGGCGATCATAAATCCCTTTAAAATCGGGACCCATTCCGATTGGCCAATTCATGGCATACGATTCAATCCCAAGAACCTTTTCCACTTCATCCATTAAATCAAGGGGGTCCTTGGCATTACGGTCAAACTTATTAATGAACGTAAAGATGGGAATTCCCCGTTTTCGACAGACCTCAAACAATTTTTTAGTCTGTGTTTCAACCCCTTTAGCGGCGTCTATCAGCATCACGGCACTATCGGCAGCCGTCAGAGTACGGTAGGTGTCTTCACTGAAATCTTGGTGACCTGGAGTATCCAGGATGTTGATCACATAGCCCTGATACTTAAATTGGAGTGCACTCGATGTAATCGAAATGCCCCGCTGCCGCTCAAGTTCCATCCAGTCCGACGTAGCAGCGCGATCTGCTTTGCGGCCTTTGACCGAACCCGCTTCTCGAATTGCTCCTCCAAAAAGCAGGAGCTTTTCCGTTAAAGTTGTTTTCCCAGCATCGGGATGCGAAATAATCGCGAAGGTTTTTCGAGAATTAATTTCTGTTTTTAGATCCGTTTGATTCAACGTTATTAACTCCTAAATTATCGTTATACATTCACATTCGTAGTTTTAGTCGCTTTTCTGATTCGGTCAGTTTCTAGTTTATCAATGACATATGCCCCTTCGGTACATTGAATGACATCGCCTTCTTTTAGTCCAGCGGGAAGATCTCTCTTGAGGATATCCACCATGGTTTTACCCTCAAATTCTATAACAGCATAGTCGCCTTCGAATCGGTCGATGATCCCCTTCATATATCATGGTCCTCTCTTTATGACGCGCTTTTCTTCAACACACCAATACTCTTGTCATCGCTGAATTCAAGAGACAAGTTTAAATGCTCCGCCAGCCAGCGGAAAGTTTTTTGGCTGTAGAATGTGATATGAGTAGGGTCCTTGCGGTACCACCAGCTTATAAAATCCTCTGCAGAAGTGTGAAACAGAGTGGTTACCGCCAGTATACCTCCTTTTTCCAACAGAACTTCCAGTATTCTAAGGGTTGCTAGGGGGTTTTTAAGATGTTCCAGTACATCGGTGCACGTGATTAAATCATAGCGTTTCTTTAGAAAACCCTGAGTTGGGTAAAAAAAGGGGTCGTAGATATCGGTTGCATAACCTAATTTCTCCAATAGCACCTGCAGTACCGGCCCAGGCCCGCAGCCGAAATCCAGTGCCCTTTTAACGTTTTTCAGGTTGTCGATCTTAGAGATTATAATGAAGTTATTAAAATTGTTCACATACCCTGGATTATCCAGGGTGTTTTTGTGCTGGCTATATCTATTAAATTCCTCCTGCCTGTCTAGAAAGGTATCCTCATCGATCGATATTAAATCGCATACTGGGCAATGGAAATATTCTGGTTCTATGGGTTCTGAAAGTTTGTTTAAGGTGCCTCCACAAAGTTTACAAAATTGATTAATGACATTTCACCGCTTCAGTAATAATTTAAACTCCCCTTAAAGAAGAGTTTATGGATATAGGACAAATGTAAAGCTTAATACCGATACTTAATAATACTCTTGCGTTTATTCCGAACTTGCAATAGGTTCTTCACTTAAGTCCTCTTGGCAATTGGGGCAGATCCATTGACCATTTTCTACACAGCTGTAGGACTTTTTGCCACAGGCAGGACATTTTTTACAAAGCATAAATACAATATCACCTCAGGTAGCCCGGTTTTCCTCCCGGGTAATTATCATAATGAGCATCGATCCGACTTCTTCGCTGTTGGGGGCAGTAATCATGATTTGATCCGGTTGCGCAGTGATGATAATACCCACAGCTTGAAAACCAATGTTCTGGGTTGTAGTCCTAATACTTATCTTGCCACCGACAAATGTGGCAGACTTTACGCACATAACTGACTCATTAATACGGTAGTATTGTGAATCCGAGTTGACCTGTAAATGAACTGTCATACCAACGAGTGTTTTCATGAGCTGCTTTAATAATTCAAGGTTTTTAGGATCAAATAGCCTCTGGTTTAAATTGTCCTTAACGAGGTTATACAGGTTATCAAACAACAATATCACCTCACCTTCGTCGTTATAAAAATGTGAATTCTGTTCGAGCATATATGAGTTGGAAACAATGCTAGCCTAATATCCGCCTGTTAGATTCAAGCGGTTATGATACACTTATCATAGTGGACTAACCCTAGTAAGATTGAATTTTTGTAAGCTCATACTTATCACACCTCTTGCTAATATTTAGGGAGGGGGTAATAGTTCCAATTATAGGAACCGTTCCCCACGTTTTTGTTTTTCAATAAACTCGCTAAGATCATCTTTTTTGACCCGCCAACTATGACCTATTTTAAAGGCGGGAATTTTATCGGCCTGAACCAGACGGTAGGTGGTAACCTCGCTAATTTGCAGGTATTCTGCCACCTGGCGTATGGTCATTATTTCTTTTTCTTCGGCCATATATGCTCACTCCTTAATCCTTTGCCATACCATGGGTGATTAGTATTGATCAAAACTGATAGCTTAATTATATATTATGAGTCTAAAGAAGGCAATTTTTAACCAGTTATTGCTTGTTTATACTAGTTTTAATATAAAGACCATACAAACATTGAGCCATTCGATCAGTCGTATCAAAATTGCGGTTTATGTTCATTTGTGGTAATGTACAAAGGTTCCCCAAAACCGATATCTCTTATCGGGTCAGTAAAGGTATTTTTTTTGTTCAAAAATGAGAACACTCTTCGTAGTTGATTTATTTATTTTGAGAAAGTGAGTTTAGTTAATGAGCGTACAAACATTCAGAGAATCATGGTTTAGTAATATTAAAAATGACGTATTGGCGGGGCTTGTCGTTTCACTCGCCTTAATTCCAGAGGCCATCGCTTTCTCGATTATTGCAGGGGTCGACCCCATGGTAGGACTGTATTCGTCCTTTATGATTCCGATTATTATTGCCTTTGTGATGATTGTTACCGTTTTGACAGTTTTAATGACTCACAATTTAGCGATAGGCGTTCTAACGGGAGTAGTTTTAAGTGCTGTCTTTTTTGCCTCTAAGATTTCTAAAGTTTATGTTAAAAAACGAATAGAACACGATGGTAAGATGAAACTATACCAGATTAGTGGTCAGTTATTTTTTGTTTCTGTCACAGACTTAATTAACGTATTTGATTTTACGACGGATTTTCATGATAATATTAAAGAAGTAGAGATAAACTTTAGTAATGCCAATCTTTGGGATGATTCAGCCGTTGCTGCGATTGATAAGATCGTCTTTAAATACCGGCAATATGATATCGAGGTTGTATTAAGTGGACTCAACGAACAAAGTGCCCGATTGATTGATAAATTGGCCACTCACACTGATATGAACGCTGGGCCACCTAAACACTGAGCAAGAGACAACGCTAGCTATAAAATTGGAGGTTAAACTATGTTTAATAAAATCCTTCTGGCAGCCGATGGCTCGGAACATTCATTAAGAGCCACTGAAAAAGCAATTTTTCTAACTCAAAATAACCCTGAAGCAACCATTGAAATCTTATATGTAGTCAACAGTGAGACATCTAAATCTGATGTATTACGAGATATGGATACAGACGCTATAACCTTAAAAAGGAATCAAAAATTGCTCCCGATACAAGTGAAGTTGAAACAGGCCAAGGTTAATTACTCAGTGAAGTTTATCCACGGCGAGCCAGGCCCTTCGATTGTGAAATACGCCAATGAGGGTAAATTTGATATCGTAGTAATCGGTAGTCGGGGTTTAAACGGCGTACAGGAGTTTGTCTTAGGGGGAGTTAGTCATAAGGTCGCGAAAAGGGCTAACTGTCCAGTATTAATCGTAAAATAAAGGTAATAATTGTATTAGTTCTTGTATTGGGGTGAACTTCGCAAAGTGAAAGACGCTATTCTACAGTTTTTAAGTCTGAATATTATTAGACCTTTTTGTACCAGAGGCTACTTACAACAGGGGATGTCGTTTTTTAATAGCTCATTTTTTGTAGGACTCCAAAAAATATTTAATTAATACCAACTTTTTCCTCCACCCTCACCCCACTCTTAATCTCAAAAACAAAATGCGCTAGTGTGAGAATTTCTATCTTCTCAACCAACGCATTAAATATTTCTTCATCGAACGCTTCAAGCAGTGAATCCCTGCCGTTTATTGTCTCTAGGATTTCATCAAACCTTTGTTTCAACCCATCCTTTGATTCGATTACCTTATCAAGCTCCAGCCTTTTCTTTCGCACTTCCTCCAACTCACCGGATATGCTTTTGTACTCCTCGTTATAGACCTCAGGATCGACGTTATTATTTACCTGAAACCGGATAAGCCTCTTTAACTCATTTTTCAATTCTTCAATTCTTTTGTCCAAAGCTTCGGTCTCTCCAATATCTGGCCTTTGCAAAATAATCATTTCAATATTTGCTGTCATCGTCTTGATAAAGCTCTGTCTTTTTTCGTAGATTCTGTTGAACATCCGCACAAATCCATCCTTCAAACCCTTCTCATCAACAGCTTTTGCTCCGCAGGCATCTTTGCCGTCCATTATATAAGTTTTGCACTGCCATACAACTTTCTTTGCTGAATTGGTGCTGTTCCATTGCCTTCTTTTAAAAATGTTCCCGCAGTTGCCACAAAATACTTTAGCGCTAAACGGATATTTGCTGCTATATTTATGCCTGTTTCCCACTAAATCACCCCTGAGCAATGCTCTTCTTTCCTTCTCATCCTGAACCTTGTCGAATATCTCCTTGTCTATGATCGGCAGGTGGTTTTCATCGATCATATACTTTGGTGACTGGCCTTTATTAGGGGTGCGTTTGTGTGTGAGGAAATTAACGGTTATGGTTTTCTGCAGAAGTGCGGCTCCATGATATTTCGCATTAGCCTGTGTCAAGTCTTACATAAAAAAATAAATGACTTTCCCATGAAATCTTTTTGTGTCGCAGGAAAGTCAGATAGATACGAATATTTTCTCTGGCAAGCTTAATGTTAATTCAATCGCAGAATATCATTATATGGAGTTATTTATTTTTGTTTTCCATCAAATATGTGGCTTCCATATCTGCTGTACATAACGCAAATCCCAATGGGAATTTTTCAAATGCATCCCCAATATTACGTTTGTCTTCGATACCAGAAAAGCCCATATGATACCTAATAGCAAATGCTTCTTCTCGTGTGAGCCTAATAAAGCCAGAAATAATATACACAGATTTTTCTCCGTGTCCGTAAGGCAGTTTATCGTCATATTCAAATACTGACACAGTCTGCCATGTACCATTTTCATCTTTTACGTTTCTGGTTCCCGGCTTGTAACAGTTGATCTTGCAAACATCGTGAAGTAG
>LADV01000171.1 GCA_000961805.1 Peptococcaceae bacterium BRH_c23
ACCGAAGACTCGATGTTCAGCTTTAGCTGGACGAGTTCACTTCTGATAAATGGGTCTAAACTTGTAGCCTAATAAACTATTGCCATTCTCGTCTAATCGAATTGTCTCAAAAAACAACTCCATATCCATACCTATCTGTACTGAATCCTCATGAGCTTCACATCCACCAATGATGGAAAAAACCCTTACTTGTTCCGGTAAGTCTACTCTGCCCGTAATATAGGGTGCCTCAAAGCCTTGAGGTGCCATTTCGTTGACTGAGAAAGTATATAACTTCCCCTTTTTACTTAAAGGTATTTCTTCCATAGTGTTTTCCACAAGACAATTTGGACATATAGATCGTTTGGGGAATGTCACCAAGCTGCATTCTTGGCACCTTGAGCCGAGAAGATAGCCCTTTTCCAGAGACTCACCCGGTAGGACGAAAAGCCCTTCGGCAATGTTCTTTATTTGATCGTTCATCTATAACTGTCACCTTTTTCAATCATTCGAAGTCTGCACCCCGAACTTATTTCGGTGTAACCTTAAAGTTGCCACCATCTTCTCCATGAGCTAAATTGATTACCCATAAACCATTAATCGTAAAGATCACTTTTCATATAGCTTTTCTATTAACTGGGTCTTCTTGGTTGATCGGTCTAAAGAATTAAAGGGTACCCAATTAATGGACGGCCTAATCTTTAATTGCTTATGCATCTGTACGAGAATTTGGTGTTCTAAAGGCCCCAAGTCGCCTTCCCTGATTCCTTCCCCGTACTCAAGTTTGAGTTTTAACGGAGGAACAACTCGGGGAGGTCGCTGATCAAGAACGATTCTAAAGACACCACTGACCTTGGGAACGAAGGATTGGATGATTCCTTGTATTGCCGCCGGATAAACAGGGACCCCTTTTACCTTAAGCATGTCATCAGCCCGCCCTACTACTTTGTACCTCATACCCGATCGACCACAAGGACAAGGTTTGGTAAAGACTTGATGAATATCATTAAGTGTGAAACGTAGACTGAAAAAGAAATGTCCTGATTTTGGTTCGATGGGTGTAAAGACTGCTAAGCCAGTTGCACCATCCTCTAATGGGATTGACTCTTTGGTTTCCGGATCAACAAGTTCATAATAACAATAATCACCAGCTACCCAGTGCATACCTTGGTACACCGGGTGATCACAAGAAACGCCGTACCCGGCACCGATATCAAATACTTTTGCCCCATACTCACTTTCCAGCCTTGTTCTCAACTCCGGGATACCAGCTCCTGGCTCCGCCCCTAAAATAAGTGTTTTGAATCCTATATTTTTAATAGGTTCCTTCAAGACATCCTCTGCACGCTCAATTAAATGGATTGCTAACGATGGTGTTCCCGTAAAAACAGTAGGCTTAAAAGCTTTAAAAAATGTAAGCAAGCGTTCTGTACCAGCTTCCGCTCCCATAGGGATGATTGTAAGGCCAGGAACGCTTCTATACCAAAATAACTGAGGGGTTCCGGCAGCGTGCATACTTAAGCCAAAGCATAATGCCATACGATCACCTGGTCGAATTCCGGCTCTCCAAGCAATTCGCCCGAAAATGTCTGCAACCCGATCTAACCCACTTCTAAAAAGAGGATAGGGTGTTGGGATGCCAGTCGTTCCAGAGGTTGACGATAATAAGAAAAGATCGTTAAATCGCTCTTCACCAAACAAATCGCGATAAACTCGAGTCAGATCGAAGTCCCCTTCTTGCATTGCCCCACGGAAATCTTCCTGACTGATAATCGGTATCGCCCGCGCAAAATCCTCAAATGATCGAATATCCTCAGGTTTAACACCTGCTTTATCCATCCGACGCCGCTCAAATGGGACCTTCTCATAAAAAAAACGAATTGCTTTCTGAAGACCTTCCCACTGGATTTCCCTCATTTTTGGAGTGTTTAATATTGGCTCGACTTCCATATCGAAATATGTTTGCTCGGCATCCAAAAAACTACACCTCCCCAACTATAGAAATACTCATCCAATGCTATACGGTTAAACTTTGGCAGTGGAATCATTAATTTAATCAACCTTTAGTAATAGCCTTCATGACAAATTCGCAGACCATCGATGCCACTACATCCGGCGGAAATCTCTCCCCTCCTTTAAACCACTTATAGGGCCAAGTGCAAGTTCCTAAAATTATATGCGCCATAACAGTTACATCCGAGTCTATAATAAAGCCCGCTTCAATCCCTTCCGAAAGCAAATTTTTGAAGACATTTAAATACTCTTCCTGTGTTTCTTTAATAATTAAGCTTTCCTGCGAATCGAGCGACCGAATTTCATCATGAATAACTGCAACATATTCGGGGTTAGTTAAAACAGTGAGGGTGTGATCATAGACAGCCTGACGAAGTTTTTCGTAAACTGTAAAGTTTGAAGCTTCTACATTTCTAACGGTCTGATACAGACGAAAACCGATATCTTCAACTAAAGTATGTAACAATTCTTGTTTGCTCTTAATGTGATAATACAGACTAGCCTTTTTGATTTCCAAATCATAAGCTATATCCTCCATTGAGGTAGCTTCATATCCTTTTTGGTGGAATAGCTTGAGCGCCGATTTTATAATATCGTTCTTATCCATTTATATCTTCCTTCCCTAGCTGCCTACCTACCGTTCGGTAGTTAACTAATTGTAATATTCAGACTATTGTTTGTCAAGGGTTAAAAAGAGCCTTGCACCACTTTATATTAATAGCTAATAACAATGATTAGTAATACTTGATGAAGTTTCAGCCAACTACATCCTCGGGAGGACAGCGAGTCCGCTCGGTATCATCAGACATTCGTCGACATGCTCAAGCATCGCCTTGAGCAGTACCGGTTTGTAGGAGAAACTCATATCCATGGTCTTGACCATATCCATAAACTTGTCTTTCATATTGGCAAGGGTAATAATGTCCCAACTATACAAACTTCAAGTAGGTTTCTGCTAAGATATTATTTCTCATTGGCACAAACAGTTTGCTTTCTAAGTCCTGAGCATAGTATTTAACCCCATTAATTCTAACCGTGGAAAGTTTCAACATACGACATTTTTTAACAAAAAAAAGAATTTCTGTCTTGCGGACTTTCCGGCAAAGAATCTCTTTTGGGGTAAGAGTAGATCATAGGTTTTCCAGATCGTTCAGGCCTTCAGATAACTCCTTTTCCGGCCAGAGCATTCATTGCACTGCAATAGGCGGGAAAAAATTAAGGCGTCCCTCACAGGACTGCCTTAAATAAAACAGCAAATTATTATTTTTAGCTTATTGGATTCCTAAGTGCTCCTTTAAGGCTTCTTGGAGAATGGATGAGAACTTGACATTATGTTCTTCTGTGCTCTTACCTTCATTGAACCTTTTTAGTCTTTTGCTAAATCTAACAAACCATTACCTTCCAAGCACTTTGGATTACCAAGAGCATTTGTTCTCTTTATTAATTGAGCATAAATTTCATTTTCCGATAAGGTTCTTTCAAATTCTTTTTCACATTGTTTAATAATTAATGCAGATCCTCCCGAAACGTGTGGTGTTGCCATTGAAGTCCCTCTCAATGTTGCATATCCTCCACCTATATATGTTGACAAGATTCCATCTCCTGGGGCAACCAAATCTACATTCTTATTTGAATTACTGAAACAAGCTATTTTTTTATTTAAATCAACTGCACCCACTTCTACAACTTCTTGATATGCACCTGGGTAGTCTAACTCATCTGTTTGGGGGCTACAATCTCCACCATTACCAGCTGCACAAACGACTAATATATCGTTATTCACTGCATTTTTTACAGCCTGGTGTAGTTCTGAAACATCTTGAGGTCCTCCTAAAGACATTGAGATTACTCGTGCTTTTTCTCCACTAGGACCTCTCCAGTTTACCGCATAATTAATCCCATTTATAATCCACTCATATGCCCCCGATCCATTACCTGCAAGAACTTTTACAATGAGTAGCTTGGCTAATGGTGCTACTCCTAAAACACCTATATTGTTTTCTGATGCCGCAATTGTACCTGCTACATGAGTACCATGCCCCACATTATCAGAAAAGTTATTAGGATCATTATCATAATCTGTAGTAAAATTGCGTCCGCCAATAATACGATCTTTCAAATCTACATGATTGGTTTGGCATCCTGTATCTAATACAGCAACTACAATGTCCTTACCCTTTTCACTCTTATCCCATGCCGTTGGGGCGTTAACAAGTTTCACACCGGCAGGTATTTCAGTAAAAGTAGCCTCGGCAGCAATCGATAATACTTCATAAGGAATTAATTTTACGTCATTATTATTTAATTCATTTGAATAGTTATGACTCATCTTTCTTCACCTCAAAATCATTTTATTATAAAACTCCTTCCCCCCAATCGATCTAGTTTTCTTAGATAACGATAGTATTTCCCTCCTTTTCTGTGGTGTCGACTTGACATGGGACCATACGTCGGATGCTTCAATGGGGCGAGGGAAAATGCTCATTTGACGTATTCGCAATGATTACGTTACTAAAATGTTACCCTAGGGTCATTCCTGTGCTTTTGACGGCAGTCAGTTTCAGACCCCAGGTAGATAAGATCTAGGGTAACTCCATAAAGATTAATAAGTTTCGATAATAAATTGTATTCTATCTGACCAGAATCAATCTCCAATTCTTTTATCGTCTCAGTTGATACTCCACAATATCTGGCAACCTCATCTTCCGCATACCCGCAGGAAACTCTAACAGCGCGCATGGTAAATTGCATAATTTCAAACCTCCGCTCGTACCAGTAGGACTTTGGTCCCAAATTGTGCGATTCATTTAGGCAATTCCAGCATATACCAGCTTGGTTGTCGAAATCGTTAAAATATTGTCAACTAAAACCTTATTTCTTGGACGATCGGTACAGTAGTCGCCTAATGTGTAATAGCAGGAATTTCGCCTTATAAAGGATTTCCCACGAGTGTTGGGAATTAAATCTCATTACTATTATTATTTTTAATTCTGTAATACCAATGAAACAGGCGACATAATTTTGATATTGCATGCAAAAAAAAGATAAGGAAATATCCTTATCTGTGCGGGCAAGGCAACCTTACCGGTTGGTGAGAAGTAGCTCGGTTTGGCGCTGGCTACTTTTTACCTGTCAAGAAAAATAATTTACCTACTAATTGCTTTTATCACCTCCACGATTAAAACTAGTAAACTTACTAGTAATGAACAGGATCCGATCGCAATCATCATCGTTTCATATGTTTTCATGAGCCCAGTTCCTCCCTTCAGAGAGAAATTGGTTGCTTACCCGCAAAACGCGATATTTAGTTCTATTACAATATATACGGTTATCATACCGTTAGTCATTTTTCCGGAAAATAAAGTCGTCAGTAAGAGGTGGCATAATTTGCGATCATCCGGAAGAATAATAACTCATCAACTAACTTAAAACTGCAAATCAAAAATAATATAAAGCGACATGACTATAGTAAAAGCTGATAATTTTAAGTTTTCCTTGGGTGTCCTCTATTCACCCTTGCTAATCGCCATGTAATCTTGAACCTCTGGTTCAACTTGTTTGTCTCAATATTATTCCGATTTAATCGGATAGTCAACATATATTTTCACCTAACCTACTATTTATTATTCATAAAATCGGATATACTCGGAATAGAATATTCTTAGACTTTGGAGGGAATTATGTGGCACGCAGTAAGTATACCGAGGTTGAGCTTGGCATGATCGCAGACATTTCTGTCAACCTCAAACAGATCCTACACCTTAAAGGTGTTAGTCAAACCGATCTAAGCAATAAAACTAAATTACCAACAAGCACAATATCAGACTACGTGAATGGAAAAACATTAATTCCCCCTGGTAATCTACAAAAGATTGCCGACTCATTAAATGTCTTAAAGTCTGACATAAATTCATCATTTAAGAAAGCTCAGTCATATAAGTCTATCCCCCTTATCGACAGGATCTATGCTGGTGAAGGATTACTGGCTGAGCAGAATGTTGAGGGCTATATCCATTATCCATTCCAAGATAGTCGTCAACCAGACTATGCCTTGAGGGTGAAGTATGACAGCATGGTCGATGCCGGTATCGAGTCTGGCGATATTGTCTTCATGCGTTATGCGCAGTGGGCAGA
>LADV01000206.1 GCA_000961805.1 Peptococcaceae bacterium BRH_c23
TCAGTAGAACTAAAACCGTTGAGTTTGCATGACTCAGAGCAAAAACCAAGTGAAATTAAGTAAAAATGTGGTATAATTAGTATAATACAGTATAGAAAAGAGTGATACTTCTAATGCAGAGGTTACTGGAACGATTGTGGGAAGAAAAAGAGATGAAGCTAAAGGGTGGTCTGTACCATCAGACTCAGGTCAAACTCGCTTTCAATTCGAACCGGATCGAAGGCAGCCTCCTGTCCGAGGATCAGACCCGATACATTTATGAGACAAACACAGTCAATATGGAACCGGATGAAGTGGCAAATGTTGACGATATCATTGAAACAGTAAATCATTTTTCCTGCTTTGATTATATGCTTACCCATGCGGACGAGGAACTGACAGAGGATATGATTAAGGAATTCCACCGGCTTCTAAAAAGAAATACTTCCGATGAACGCAAAGAGTGGTTTCGTGTCGGAGAATACAAAGCCAGACCGAACGTAGTCGGTGATATGAAAACAACTGCTCCCTCAAAGGTGGCCGGAGAAATTCAAAAACTGCTTGCCGATTACCATCAAAAAAAGGATATTAAAGTTGAAGATATCGTGGACTTCCATTTCAGGTTCGAAAGCATCCATCCTTTTCAGGACGGCAACGGCCGAGTAGGGCGTATCATTATGTTTAAAGAATGCCTTAAAAATGATATCCTCCCTTTTATCATTGACCATGAACATAAGCTGTTTTACTACCGCGGTCTGAAGGAATACAAATCTGAAAAGGGATTTCTCAGGGATACTTGCCTATCATCACAGGACCAATACGAAGTGATGGTTTCGTACTTTTTTCCAGACCTAAGCAATCCGGTTCTAAAATAAATCAGTCCCAGTTCCCTTCTTTCGGTATAGTGAATAAGTCAATGTGCAAAATAGCCTTCTAAATATTAACTTATTTTCTTGGCACATTCGCAAGCAATTATATTTTCCTTTTACTCTTGGGCCAGATAATTCACACGATGCCAAGTTAGCAAAAGCAACGCTTAGTTCCATGATGTCGCAGTGACGGGGTTACTCACAACACCGAAAGAGTTGTCAGTAACCCCGTCACTGCGACAACCTAAAGATTACAACTTGTTGCCGTAAAGCCCCTAGTTTTAACTATGGGGATATAAGGCAATTCTAAAGCCAAGGATTTTCGGCCCACCGTGGTTTACGAGATCTTAGACGAGGCCCTGCTTTCTTTGTCGGATGATGAACTACGTCCTCTTTCGGATACCATTGAAAATATGGACCAGATTAAAAGCCAATTAGTTCACCTTCACCTCCAGAAGGATGTATCAGGATTATTCCATCAATGAAGAGCTGTTTCATTGGCAGTCGCAAAGCCGTACGACAGTGGAATCCCTGACAGGGCAGAGGTATCAATTTAAAGGATGAAGAGTGAAGATGAATAAGAGAGTTTATGGAAATATTTCATTTAAAGTGAATTGGCAAGGTGAAATTGTAGCTATTCAACCCAGAACCAGAGTCTGGAGGTATCTTATGGTAAACGTTTGTGGGAAACAAAATGTTATAAATGTATTTGGGCCAATATGGCTAATGTTGAAATTCAATGGGATTTTGAGAAGAACATAAAAAAATATCGATTTGAAACCCTTTTGTTATGGACCTAAGGCATGCAAATTTTATAAAATGGGTAGGCCACGGTCAGTTCCCTATAAAAATAGAGGGTCGGCTATTGATGACGGGTGTCTGGATGAGCTTTTTACCGAAGGTAGAGATGAAGACGAATAAGGACCCTTCGTGTGTGCCTCCTGAATTATTGCGCGAAGCATTCGTTCTGATGGCTTGGAGCTGAGCGATTAAAACTGTTATTAAAAGGAGAAGAAAAAATGTTTGAGATTTCCTTAACTTATCCAACCCCTTTATTGCAGGACTTTCTGAGGTTCATGGATTGCCTGAAAGAGGAGGATACGGTATTATCAGCCAAAAACCAGTACATGCCTAGGGAACAATTATGGGGGTTGAATCAACTCATGAGCTTTAAGACGGAAAATGCTAACCCTAAGCTTGATCAAGGCTCATATCCCCTGTTACATATGTTTTATCATTTAGCGTTGGCAGGCAATCTGGCAGTTATGATGCCAGGAAAGGGAGTTAAATTTCATTTGAAGGTAACCGATCGCTACGAAGAATACTTGAAATTGACGATGTGCGAGCAGTACTTCTTTCTTCTGGAAACACTTTGGATCGATGCAGATTGGGAAGCTCTGCAAAAAGCGACATATGGACGTATCCCAAATGTAAGGCTCATTTCCTCTGTTTGGCAAGAGCTAGCTCGTGTCACAGCTGGAAAGACTTTAAATGTCAAGGATTCTAAGTCTTCTTGGCACAGCTGGTTATGGGATTGGGGATATTTTCTGTGGTACTTTACGTATTTTGGTTTTTGGCAGTTTACTCAAGATGAAGAGGCTCTGAAAGAATCGCGGCGTAAGATAGAGGCTTCAACCCTGACACCGACGGAATTTGGAGTAAGTTTAGCACCAATTTTGTTCAAATATCGGGACTATCTGGACTGGAATCAAGTGAACCTTCGGAAGGGTGTTTTGACTTCTCAAGATATCCTTGACGGGCTGGAGAATATGATCCGGAGTATGGGTAAGATACCGCAGGGTTTTGCTGAACTGGCCAGAGCACGGCAAGAAAGTTTGGCTGAACCCTTTTATAAAAAATTTGTCTCTTTGTTTGTACCTGGCGAATTAATGCATACCCTTCCCCGCGATCAGAAGGATTTTGTTGAAGGAACCTATTTATTAAAAGTCTCTTTAAGTCGGGGGAAATGGCGAAAAATTGAACTGACGGCTAAGCATAATCTTCATCAATTGCATTTAGCTATTCAAGAAGCTTTTGAATTTGATGATGATCACTTGTATAGCTTTTTTATGGATAATAAGAAATGGTCACATGATCGTTATGAATCACCCCTTGATGAAGGGCCACACGCTGATGAAGTCACAATGGGGGAATTGGGCTTATACCCTGGCAAAACCTTTCTTTACCTCTTCGATTATGGTGATGAATGGGAGTTTAAGGTTGAAGTAGAGGAAATAAGCTCGGAAAAGCCATTACCTCTCACACCTAAGATTGTTGGTAAACGGGGTGAGGCGCCTGATCAGTACGGATATGGGTATTAGCCCCGGAAACGTGAGCGCCTACCAGACTTGATAATTGATCATAATCCGGTTTTTGCTGCTCTGTAAAATGAACTGGCCAAGCTTCACCAAACCTATTGTTCCGGAGGTTATTATCAATCAGAAGGATGCAACCTTTGGCATGGTTCGGACTGAAGTGCGCAGCAGAGTTGGTAATTTCCACTTGGGACATGTTTTTGATGACGGTCCAGCAGACAAAGGAGGAAAAAGGTACTGCATTAACAGTGCTTCGATACGATTTATTCCCCCGGGCACCCTTATCACCAACTGGTTTCCCACCAAGAAAGGGCTTGCCTTAGGCTGGGCAACTATGGGTATGCCCTTGGCTACGGCAGTATTTGTTCCGCTGATCGCCTTCTTATTTGGTACTCTGGGAATTGCCTTGACTGTCACCAAAAGCTTTACCGGCGCTTACATTGCTTTCGTATTCGTGGATATCATCGCAATTGTCATAATAAAATTCATTAACCCGGCTTGTAAAGGGAAAATATCATAGCAAACACAATCCTAGAAATAAATCTCAAACAAAAAAACAATTGGCGGATAATCCGACGGTTGTTTTTTTGTTGTACCCTAAACCCGATTATATCGAAAACAAGGAGCTACCTTATTGGGTATCTTGTAATAAATCATGATTTTTACTAAGAACATTATCAACAAATTGTTGAGCCAATCCTAAATAGTTCTCTGGTTTAAGTAATTCATCAATTTCATCCTCTGTAAATCTGCCTGATATTACTTCGCTGCTTAGCAATACATCTTTGAAAGGTACACTCTTTTCGGTTGCCTGCATTGCCAGCTTATGAACGAGTTCATGAGCATTCTCTCTTCCGATCTCTTCTCCCAATTTCATCATAACTGCTTCGGAATAAACAAGCCCTTGTAACAAACTCATATTTCTTTCGAAAGATTTCTCATTTACTACTAAGTTGTCAACAAGCCTTATAGTCTTATCAAGTGCTGCCGCTGCCATACAGCACATCCTGCCTATATAGTCATATTCCAAAGATAAGCTGCGGGGATCACGCTCATGCTCGTTTTCAAGGGTTTCATAAGCTTCAAAAACAACTGTACGCAGCAATCTGGACAAGGATACTATCTGCAAAGCTTCAAAGGGATTTCTTTTATGAGGCATTGTACTACTTCCGACCGAACCTGCCGCAATATGGTCCTCCAGCTCTGAAAACTCCTGCTTTTGGAGGGTATAGACCTCATTTCCAATCTTGCCCATCGTAGATGCCATTATTCCCACGACTGATGCAAATTCAACAAGATTGTCTCTGGAGGTATTCCATGTGATCACAGGTTCCTGAAGTCCTAATTCCTGGAACATAAGCTGTCTTACATTGATGCCCTGTTTGCCGATTGAAGCCAGTGTCCCCACCGCACCCGAAAACTGACCGACGAATAATCTATCTTTGCATTCTGTTATGCGTAAAATATGCCGCTGTGTTTCTGCTGTCCAAACTGCAAACTTAAACCCAAGGGTAATAGGTAGTGCGTGCTGACCATTAGTACGTCCCATCATGATCAGATCTCTGTGTTGTTTAGACATTTTTACAAGGCTTCTATTTAATTCTAACAGCTTTTCAAAAATCTCATTGTATGCTTCTTTAACCTGAAGAATCATAGCTGTATCCATGATATCCTGAGTGGTTGCCCCCCAGTGAACATACTGTCCGGCATTTCCACAATTCTTCGTAAAAGCCTTTAAAAGCGGTATAAATGGATGACTGGTAACTGCATACTGCCTTTCCAGCTCTGCTAAATCGATGATTTCATACTTGGCTTTTTCAGTGATTATTTCAGCTGCTTCAACGGGAATCATACCAATTTTTGCTTGGGCACGTGCTAGAACCGCCTCTACATCCAATAATTTCTGGATTGAATTTTTTTCACTAAATATATTTCCCATAGTCTCACTTGTAAAGCCTTTTTTGTATAACATATTGTCTAAAACGCTTGTTGCCAAATTATCACCGCCAATTATTTATAGAACAGATCATACAAATCGAAATTATTCCAACAACTATTATAGTTGTAATCCTTTCGCTCAATTAATTTCCGAACTAGTTATCCGGAAATAGACTTCGGTATTATATCGGTAACAATAAAACTACCCTACACCTTTTTTCAGGGATCTAATAGTCTCATCTTAGTAAAGATAATAAACACCACCATGAGCGGTATGGGGAGTAGATCTGACAAAAACTCTGAACTCCCCATACCAGTCTATGATGAATGAAGCACCATAACTCATTCACTTTGAAAACCCGTAAATTACTTACTTGAAAAACGGCCACACGACTGGAAGAATAACTAGGCTAACAAGCAAAGCAATAATAATCAAGGGTGCTCCAACCTTGACCCAATCAGTAAACTTGTATTTTCCCGGGATCATCACCATCGTATTAGCAGGAGTTCCGATCGGTGTAGCAAACGCACACGAACATCCTATGGCTATTGCCATTACTACTGAACTGGGGTCTGCTCCTATTCCGCGCGCAATTGCGATTCCAATGGGATACAACATCCCCGCAGTAGCAGTATTTGACATAAACTGAGTTAACAGTGCAGACAGCAGAAATAGAGCAGCGGTAAGAACATAGCCACTTGGCGATTTCCCCATCAAAGCAACGGCACCATTAGCAATCACTTTACTCGCTCCTGACTTGACTAAGGCATCAGCTAGAGTAAGCATGCCGACAATGAAGAAAACCGTTGACCAGTCAATACTTCGATAAATCTGTTTTTCATTTAATACTCCAGCAATACCCAGAACAACAACACACACAATACCGATTAATGGAGCAGATATCTTCGTTTGTGGTTCGAAAATTATCCCGAGGATATATATGATAAAGACTACAACAGCAATGATTTGTTTATTTTTACTTCCCCTATTCTCTTGATTTTTCACTGTTTTTTCTGGGCTATGAATGACAGCCTCTTCCTTATATCTTTCCGGAAGATAAAAGCACAATAACCACCGCAAGGATAAGCAATGTAATAGTTGCTGGGGTCATAGAAACACCTCCATTTTCGTGTACATATGTTCGCTAGCGACACAATTGGGTACCCTCTAGAGTAATTTAATCATATCTTAATATTCCGGCAATTAAAAATATTCAAGAACTATAGTCTTATAGTTTTAATCTATTTTCATTTAGGCCATAGACTTAAGGCAAGTAGCAAAAATACAATTACTACTTGCCTCGCTAATATCCACTTCAACGGTCGGTACTGTGGGTTCTATTCTGCTTTTTTCATAAACTCTATAAATTCCCGAGCTGCTTTGGATAAATATTTGTCGTTCTTCCATATTATTCCTGTTTTAAAGTTGATGGCGTCAGTCAATGGCCTAGTGACAAAACAAGGGTTGTCTTTTAATATGGCAACAGCATCATCCAGTATAAAAGAAATGCCTGACCCGTTGGCCACTAAGTTAAATAATGTAGCAATCTGTGAAGGTGTGCATAATACGTCAGGTTTAAATTGATGCCTGTTGCACTCCTCCATAACCTTGCTATATATATAGGTGCCTTCATAATACATGATAAACCGCTCATTGATTAACAGCTCAAATGGAACTCTTGCATATTGCTTTAACGGATGGTCTGATGGCAACAACAGTAGCAGTTCCCCCTCTGAGACAGGAAGTAGTTCAAACATAGGCATTGGCTTATACATGACAATAAATCCAAGCTCGATCTTTTCATCCAATAGTTGCTGAATTATTTCATGTGTTCCCATTTCATGTACCATCAGCTTTACAGTTGGATATTTACCAGCATAATCCGAGTATATAAGCGGAAACATCCAAGAACCAAGTGAAGGGGGTATACCTAACCTAAGAATTCTCTTTAAATCTGGACGCAAATCATTCATCACTTTAAAAGTATCCTGTATTTCCCCAAGAATTCTGTTAGCTTTTTGGAGAAAAATCTCCCCTTCCAAAGTAAGGGATATCTTTTTTCGACTGCGTTCAAACAAAGGTATGCCAAGCTCTTCCTCCAGTTTGCGGATAGCAACTGTTATTGAAGGCTGAGCAACACAAAGCTCACTGGCTGCTTTGGTAAAGCTTCTTAATCTACTTACCGCTTCAAAGTATTCTAACTGCCGCAATTCCATAGTTACACCTCCCTTACATGGTCAAACAGAACAAGTGGATCCACAAGGTTTCCCACACGTCATCATGGATAGACTCTACGCATGCGGACCCGTCATAAAAACCTGCCGTGACATATCTTTCACTCAAACTGGCAAAACTGTAACCATAGAAGGGAGCATAACGATAAACGAATTCAATACACTGACCGATCCCGGTTTTATATTCAAATACATCTCCATCTCTTGTTTTATCTAAGTAATAGGTATAAGTTCAGCCGGCTTTTGGTAATGCTCTCGGTAAAGAAACACGCGCGGTTTACAGTCTATCTTTATAGACCTCCTTTGTCAACACGTTATTTTGATGGCTTAATAGGCCTGTGGTGCCTGACACTAACTTATCGTACCAGAGTTTAACACTCTGGTTTTTGTTTTACATGACGGCCAACATATCAAGCGCGTTTGGCAAGACCGCCCTAGAAGCGAAAGGTGGACTGAAGAGTTAAAACAGCACGCACGGGATCGGGAAATTCAAAGAAGGAGGGAAAGCAAATGAGAGCAGTAAGAGCAGTAAGAGCAGTTACTATGATTCCTGCAACAGTCTCCCAATTTTCCCCACTTCGAGTTAGTGCAACAACCAAGAAACGAGTTGCCGCTTATGCCCGAGTTTCGACGGATTCCGAAGAACAGCAATCAAGCTATGAAGCCCAGGTTAATTATTACACACGCTTTATCCAGGAAAAGAAGACTGGGAGTTTATCAATGTTTATACGGATGAAGGTATATCAGCCACCAACACCAAGAGGCGGAACGGCTTTAAACGGATGATTGCCGATGCTTTAAATGGCAGAATCGATATGATTATCACGATGTCGGTATCACGATTTGCTCATCCGGCAATAATTGAACCGGATGTATTCTGACCGACTCCACTGCTTTAGACGCCGAAGCTGAAGAACTGCAGAGCGAGGTTATGGTTGTCACTGAGTTGATAGAGATGGTTGAAAAAATGGACAATAAACGTTTGACTGTACTTTTGAGCGACCTGCAGGATTTAGTACGCGAAGCCAAACTCTAAGAAGTTTTTTTACACGATTATGTGTATATACATATAATGCATTATTAAAATTGTTTTATATAAAGGGGATTACTGGTTCTAAATGCACCTCAGCAGAATTCCATATAATTTCCATCAAACCGGCTTCTACCAATAAAACGCACCTAGCCCTAGGTGCGTTTTATTGCTTTTTGCAGTTA
>LADV01000289.1 GCA_000961805.1 Peptococcaceae bacterium BRH_c23
CACTCTAAGGATAACTTACGGCTTTTTACCAAGACTCCTCGCGACTCGGAAAAGTGGAAGGTCATTTACAAACGCCGAACATCCATTGAACGCTCCAATAAACGAGAGAAGATCGACTACAAGCTGGAATCTGGACGACATCGTTCCACGAAAGTGTGGTACGTTCGCATTTATGCCATTATGATCTGTCAGCACATGGATGCTTGGTTTTCTCATCAGAAGGAGAGCTTCAAGGATCTTAAATCATGGATTTTTCCTCAGACTGCTTAACGTTTTTTAGTTTTTAAAAAGGGCACTGTGACGTTTGTTTGCTATACCCATTATTAAAAATCCTTTTCTGTCTTAAGAATTACCCTCGTTTATCGCGAATTTCCAGCTCATTTTCCATATATCCGCCGTTCCCACCCCTTGAATTCCGAGAGGCTATTATAGTATATCACTGAATTAAGCACTTAGTACCATATATCACAAAGTCTTAATTTTCAGAGTTGTCAATAATGTTCAGAAAACTATTTTGCAGGAAAAGCAACTTCCGGACATTTGCTTGGTAAGTCAAAAAAAAGAGAACCAAATAATTGGTTCAGAAATTTGCCTCGAAGGGGATCATATACTGTAAATGGTAAATGGACATCTACGATCATTTCTCTGCCTTTCTATACAACTGAAAGGTTAAGGTATTCCCTTCTACATTACAACGGATTAGGAGATAAGCGTCTGTACTATTTCTGAATCTAAAATCGAGAATGGGAAAGCTTACAGTTGCATCCTGCCCGGGAGGCACATAATCAACGGGCAAGGAATGACGATGTCTTTCTAAAATTTCCAAATTGGCAAGAAGAACTACATTATAAAGATTGGACGAAACTTGGCAGACTCCGCCGCCCAGCCCTGGGGTGAACTTGTTTCCTACGATGATCAGAGCCTCTTGATAACCTGCTTTCGCAGTTCGTTCTCCGACACTTTCATTGAAGGAGAACCGTTCTCCAGGTGCTAATAGTTTTCCATCGAGAGCCTTTGCAGCAAGGCGAATGTTCCCCGTGCGTTTGACCAAGGTAGCGTCAAAGTGAGTAGAGTACTGAGCGATTAATCCTGAGCTCGTCACGGTGTCAACGATGGGTTCTTTAACCGTAAGGTTCAGTTTGATTGCTTTGCTATATCCGTCAACGACTCCATCATAAACACTTGACCCTAAACTGCTGGTATCGACTAACTTGGAGTTCCACTTAACAGGCACATCAATAGTATCACTGTTGTAAAGTTTAGCTTGAATTGTTGTAGGAAAAGAATAGTCTTCACTTTGAAGAACTGTTGCAGTTAGATCGGCTATAGAATAAATACTAGTTTCTTTCACTGTTCCTAAAATCAAGCTTCTTGAACTATTTATTATCTCATCTGTTACAATTCCACTGCCCCCAAACAACACTAAGTTTGGACACAAATTTTGCGCATAAAGTTTCCCAAAGTAACTGGCGACTGATTTTGGTAACGTTGGTACTGTAGGGTCTATAAAGATAATAGGATCTCCATTTTTGGCTGCCACAGCACTACCTGCCAAAGCATCAGCAAAACCATAACCTGTGGCTAGATATACTGTTGATGGATCCGGAGCGAAGGTTTCTGCAATCATAACATTCGTATCAAACCGAGATTCTCCAGTCAACCGTTCGACACTACTCTGTGGTAACAAACTACTTATTTCGGATTTCACTTTATCTGTGATCGCGCCTACTCCCCCCGTTATGTATACTTTCGCAGGTTTTCTTTCCCCTAAAAAATTCTTAATTTCTTGAGGGAGTGCATCGTGAGGGGTTAACAGTATCGGCCAGCCTTTATTTGCAGCAATACTTGAGATACTTAAAGCATCAGGATATTGTTCTCCAGAGGCTATCACAACTGTGGAAAAAGTAGTGGTATCCTTGAGTGAAGTGGCTATCTTATAAGATGTATCATACCTGTCCAGGCCTGCAATTCTAACAACATTTGTAAATCCAAGGTCATTTAATTTAGTCTCGAATTCAGTGCCTATTATTCCAGCTCCGCCTATGATATAAACCGTTCCAGTTGAATCAAGATGGTGAATGACATATTCAAAAGCATCGTTAGAACTTTCAATAGAAGAATCAACTAATAGTAAAGGGGCTTCTTTTTCATGGGCTAGGACACTTGCAGATAAAGCATCTGCAAATTCATTGCCTGTTGAAAGGACTACGTTTTTAACCTTATCGTTGCAATAATACTCAGAAATAACCCTAGCAGTCTCATAACTTGTATGTCCGGAAAGCCTATTAATGCTAACAATTTGTGGTGAGTTAGTAGCTGAACTTGGATTATTAGTAGCAGCAAAGGCTGGTGTTCCTACAGATATACAGCTACATGAGATTAAGATTAAGGCAATTATCTTTCTCTTCATCTAAGACTACACTCCTTCAAATGTCATAACTGGATAATTATCTCATCTTGAAGAAGTGAAGCATGTCGGAACGAGCATCATATTTACTTACTTTTAATTAACAAAAGTGTCCCATTTAAACGAATACCGAAACATTATCTCAGAATCAAAACTTCTGTATGAATATCAATGAGAAATTTCACCTTTGTTACAATGAAAGGAGCTTCCACATTTTCCTCGATATCCTGCTAAGACTCTCCTAAATATCCAAGATAATAAACCTGGCCGATTTAAAACTGTCACTGTTTCAACAGGAATCTTTTTTGCTATCTAGAAATATATCTCATGTATAAGGAGTGAATCAGATGGGGGATAAAAATCCTAAGAAGAAGCCAAAGCAGCCCAAAAAACCGTAGTAAATGTTAGGTCTTAAGGAGACAGCTAACCTAAATTAACCCGGCAGATACCAACTTTTAGTGGGTCAGCCGGGTTAATTTAAGCTTACTATACTTTCGGGTGTCGCTAATAAGGTCTTTAATGAGGAATTGGAAACTACTTATCTCCTTCTTCAGGCACAATGCAAATGAAAGTAAATCTACCACTACCCGTATTTATGAATTGATGCAACTTATTGCTGGGTGCAAATGCAAATGAGCCTGCTTCCAGCGGATGAGCCTGCTTCCAGCGGATAATCCTGTCCGTCCAAATACAAAGTCCCCTCTCCTTCGAGAATGTAAATTATGTGCGGCCAAGGGTGAGTGTGGCGAGGAGTATAACCGCCTTGACCTAGCTCGAATTCTCGCATAACATAGCCTTCCCACCCTTGGGTTGGGGAAATGAGTACTTTCTTGACGGCATTTTTGATTTGGTCATTGTCAACGCGTGTTCCTAAAACGTCACGTACATGACTTACTATCATATTCTTTCAACCTCCCAAAATACCCCAGTATCATCCTCGGCGTTAGGCCTCCCTTAGAAATGAACTGAGTGTTGTGCTACACATTAATTCTTGATTACTTGCTAAATCCCTTCCACTTACAGACTTACTTCACCTAAGCTCGCTCCTTTTGCAAATAACCGCTCGATGTTCTTTTCAATTGACGGATCAGGAATTAGTGGCGGTGCATGGTGCGGTTTGGTTCGGGCATCGATCATCATATTGTCACAGGCCCAGTGCTTGTTTTCATAATAACTATTAACCCCATAAATATCATGTGAAGGATTACTTCGCGTAAACGTCGCCCATAAAAAGTTATGCAGAGAACCACTTATAAACGGACTGTCATCACAAAGGATTAGCATTGGACAAGTCGGCATATCACCCTTTGTCTGAATAGTCGAGCTTAACTCGTCTAATTCCTTTTGTGCTTGCTGATAACTTGAAAATTCAGGTCCCTCGATGGCGACAATCCCAGGCATCACTAAACGCGGATTTTTAAAGGCTCTTAAATCCTTCAACTGGTCTGGGACTGATCTACATAAGTCTCTTTTTGGGTCACCATAGGCGGCAATAACCACTTTGCTACCTGTATTTAACCCCGTTCCCGAATAATCCAGGGTATCGATGGTTGTATTCGTTTGAAAATGAATGTCACGATGCAGATCGATTCGTTCGAGTATATAGGTTAGGAATTCTACTTCTCGATGGGTATCTAAGGGTTGATTCTCTTCGGCCGTGATAAATAAATATTTAGCGAGACTTACATGTCCTGTTCCTAAGATGCGGTTAGCGATGGTGAGAAGCTCAGCCGGTTGTTTGACGTTTTGATACGGCGTGTAGCGTTCGCTTCCGATCGCGAATAGCAAGGGGTGAACACCCGCAACATCTAGAGCATGGACTTCTTTCACACCAGGAATTTCCTGTTTTATCGCATCACCTGTTAACTCATGGATGAGATCGCCGAAAGCAGTATCTTCCTGAGGGGGACGACCAACAACTGTAAACGGCCAGATCGCGTTGGGCTTGGCAAATACTTTATGCACCTTCATCAAAGGAAAAGGATGAATAAGACTATAGTAGCCTAGGTGATCACCAAAAGGACCTTCTGGCTTTGTTTCACCTGGATGGACTTCACCGGTAATTACAAAATCAGCATCAAGACTAATGCAATAACCATCAACATAGCTATAACGAAAACGACGTCCAGCAATCAAACCAGCAAACGTCATTTCACTTAGACCTTCTGGTAATGGCATGATCGCTGCCAGGGTATGAGCAGGAGGACCTCCAATAAATATACTCACCTTTAACGGAACATCAAGCTTTTTCGCCTTCTCTTGGTGAATTCCAATCCCACGGTGAATTTGATAATGCAAACCAATTTCTTTATTTATTTCATACTCGTTACCGCTAAGCTGAACACGGTACATGCCCAAATTGCTGTTCATAATCCCAGGCTTTTCGGGGTCTTCTGTATAAACTTGAGGCAAAGTTATAAACGCCCCTCCATCATCTGGCCAATGGCGAATAAGCGGAAGGTCAGAAATTTGTATTTCCTTGAAACCTGTCAAGTTCTGATTTGCTTTTTTCCAAGGCAGGGCCTTTGAAGCTGCCAATCCTGTACTGAAATGTTTAAACGGATTTTTCAATGCCTTCATTGGATCATTGCGTAAGGCAATTACGTCCTGTGTCGCCCTTAATGTATTCCGAAAAATAAACTTACTTCTCTCTAGGTTACCGAATAAATTAGATACCGCACGAAAATTCGAACCTTTTACATTTTCGAATAACAGTGTAGGACCGCCAGCGGCATTGACTCTCATGTGTATGGCTGCCATCTCAAGGTTAGGGTCGACTTCTTCACGGATCCGCACCAATTGACCGGCTTTTTCCAAATCGAGAATACATTCTTCTAGATTATGATACATTCTTCACTACACCCATTCCTAATAGTAGTTTAATTATCCCCAGTCTAGTGTTCTCTCTCATCAAGCTTCTTATTATAACGCAAAACCTATGGGACAAGTATTACTTCAATGAAGCTTTCCATCGATTTAGGGTTCTCTAGGCAAAAGCCTGAGCTTATAGATACTCGTTTGAGTATATATTTCTAAACTGCTCGAAGTTTTAATGATATTAGTAATTCGACTAAGGTTAGTAATTTTGCAGACTCCATCTTCATAAAATAATAGTTTCCCCTTAGCCCCAACTTCAATATCCCTAAGCCAGACCTTCCTTCCCAATCTGTGAAGAGATGCTGGCACTCCAGGTAAAACGCTGTCGTAAACTCCCTCAATAATAGCAACATCCTCGTTCATATAGCTTCCCCCTGCGAATCCTATCACGGCGAACCTTAAAGTAATCGTCTTCCCAACATATAACAAACAATGTCTCATTTGTATCATCTTCCACCAATTACGTCAAGTGGAGTTCATTACGATCATGGGCTCCCTGAGCTGCGTATTATAACTATTTACTAAGTATTCTGTATATTCAGCAAACTCCTCTTGAAACTATGATTACACAAGCTTATAATAAGTAGTAAATAAAACCAAAAAAAGAGTACTCGTTGCTGCTAATGTCAGGCCGACGGGTACTCTTTCCATTTATGGCTCCAAGGGTTACAACCGGTACAACCGGATAAGTAACCCTTTTGGTTTGATGCCTTGGGAATTTCATTTAGCCTATTAGATATCTATTTGTGTCAGATCGAAAGGCCCAGAATATTATGTAATATAATGGAAAAGGAGGATGTGTAGATGATAATATTTGGTTGTGGTATTGCTATCGTAGTTGTGGCTATTCTTATGCTTATTGCTTTGGGCCTTGTATTCTAATAAAATCTCTCAATCCTTGAACGCGGCCACTAGGAGTGGAAAAAACGTTGCAGTGATATTTATTTGGACTACTTGCCCATGTCCGGGTATTAAATTAGGCTCAGCCGAATTAGCTGAGCCTCTACTGGGTTAAAATTTCTCAGTTACCAAATCAAAGCCTTCAAGCGTGGCAGTGTCATCAATTCGAATCATCAAATATCGTATTCCATCCTTGGTTACTTGCTTAACGTTTTTTAGATCTTGTGGACCGATCGAAATCACCGCTGTGTTATTGTCAATTTTAATCGACTTCGTTGCATAATTAGGGGTAATACTCGATGCTTTAAACTCGTAGTTCTCCCCACCCATAATTCCCAGAAACGAGGATCTAAACTTATCTGCGGTATTAATTCCGCTATTTTCTAAAATTCTCTCCATATCTTTCAAACCTATCATAGAAACTTCTCCACTTTCAGCCTCTACGTCAAGCCGGCGACCAAGTTCCTCATAAATGCGCGAAACAACTTCAGGTTCAATTTCCGTTCCTACAATATCTCGAACAACTTCGAGAAAACGCTCTTTGTCAGCCTTCGCTGTTGATTTAAATTCACAATCTAGCACGTTTTCAACAAACAACGGATTGGGCTTATTATCATTTTTAGTAAAATAAACAACCTTATCAGTCTCTGCTGCATTGTCACTAAATGAAGGAAACATAAAGCCTTCAATAGGAGCGTCTGTATTAATAGTAACGTTCATAGGGAGATTGGTTTTGAACTCTCTATCTTCAAAATCAAATTTAAGCAACTTTTTAGGAATAATAATAGGACAGATACTACCAATGAAAAATTCCATAGTATAGGCTTCGGCACCATCTTCAAGTTCGTTATTTTTCTTCCCAACTGGTTTATAGGTCTCTCCCCGTACAAAGCTGATCATAAAATCCTTCTCATAGTTCTCACACGTTTCTTCAATAATTTTATTCACAATTGTTAATGTCGCTTCTCTAAAATTCTTTGTACGCAAAGTATGAAACATGTGCTTTTGAGTTATATTTTCCCCCAGTTTATTGTCTTTGAACTCTAACTCAAATATTTTAGAATCAATCTTCCCTGACAATACCTTTTTAAAGTTTTTTAAATACAATTCTTTTCTTTCCTCGTCCATCATATCAAAGTATAATTCCTCTGAACATAGAATATCCTTGCTTTCATGTTTAATATAATAGCTGCAAATTTCTTGCATTTTCAATTTTGAGTTGTTGATTTTTAGTTCTCTGCGGATGCCGGCAATATCTTCCTTGTTCATGCATCTATCTCCCTTTTATCAATCGTAGGCAGAACTCTCCCGCCTCTTTAGTAAAAATAATTTAAAACACTGTCAGCTTGTGTTAATCTGTATAACCCAATGACTGATAATTCGAGCGATACCTACAGATTCTATGCTAAGTATACAATATTCGCCATGTATTCTTCTTTTCCTTCCATATACAGAAGTAATCCATGAGAAATAGAAAACCAGACCGTACAATACGTTCTGGTAAAATGGCGCTCCAGAGAGTAGTAACAATTCACCCGTGTTTCAATCACGAGATTAAGCCTTGCAGGTTAAATTTTCTAAATATTCAGTATACTCATATTTGAATTTCCGTCATATACTTTAACTAACACACGGTTTTTATTCATTGAGAGGAGTGGATCATAATGTTGCTCAAGAATTTAATACTAACGTGCTCCTATTGCGATGTTTGTGGTGAAGAAAAAAAGACTGAGTTGATGTGTTGTGAATACTCTTATACCAATGAGCTAGATGATATTACAATTACTGAGGAATCCTGCTGGAGTATCTGTAATGATTGTTCAAATCTCATTAAACCAAGAATTGGGCATAAGTATTAAAATGCACTAAAAGAGTCATTTACCCCTCGGACATATTGTGTCCAAGGGGTTCATCATTAGCACTTTAATTGATCATTACTTATCTCAGTCTTTAAAGCATCTAGTATTTATCTCAGTGAATAACTCATTATTGCATACAACAGTATTCAGTAATAAAAGTAGTGCGCCTAAATACTCTAGGTGCACTACTTTTTATTACTTAATTGTTAAGCTTTAGTTTTTGTCTTAGTATCGTCCACTATTGTATCTACAGCAGCGCTTATAGTCTCGTTGCTTAATCCCAGACCCTCTGGCAAACCCTTTACGTCAATGTTGATGTTCTTGGTTGTCTTGGCGTCGAATGTATTGGCCTTCATTACATCCATAAGGTCGAATCCAATCGTTTCATTTAGTGCCTCAGTCACTGTCTTTAGTGCTCCCACGGTGTACCTCGCTACTTCAGATGTTCCATCTGAACCGCCACCGCCACCAATGATTGTGATTTTATCAATTCTAGATAGAGGCTCAGCAACTGCTCTAGCGATTTCAGGAAGTTTCTCAATAACCATCTGGAGTTTACCAGCCTCGTTCATTTTTGCAAGTGCTTCGGCTTTCTCCGCAAGTGCATCAGCTTCCGCTAACCCCTTCGCCCTTATGGCGCCAGCTTCCGCTTTACCCACAGCCTCAATGACACTAGCCTGAGCCTCACCCTCTAAGCGGAGTTTTTCCGACTCGGCTTCAGCAGCTTTAACTTGCTCATACTTTTTCCCTTCTGCCTCTAATTGTTGTTTTTGTCTAGCCGCTTCCGCAGGCTTAACAACTGTCTCTGATAGCTCAGCTTCTTTTCTTTCAGCCCTCTTCTTAGCAAGCTCAATGTTTTTCTCTTCAGTGATGATTAGTACCTGTACTTGCGCTTCAGCTACTTCCTTATCCCGTTGTTTTTCAAGCACAAGCGCATCCATTTCAGTATTCTTAACTTCCTTAGATGTAATGTTACTCTGAATTTGATAGGCCGCATCCGCTACGGCTTTCTGTGTTTCTTGGTCTCTCTTGTACGAAAGTATTTTTAACTCTTTATCTTTTTCTGCCTCAGCAATTTGAGCCTCAGCCCCCAACTCTGCCTGTTTACCAAGTCTACGAGCCTCTGCCGTTTTAATTTGCTGTTCTCGAAGAGCGTCTGCCGTACGAATTTCACGTTCTTTAGCCGCTTCAGCTTCAGCAATAGCTGCTGACGATTTAACCTTGGCGATTTGTTCTTTACCTAGAGCCTCAATGTATCCTTCATCATCCGTGATGTCATTGATCGTGAATGACTTGAGCTCAAGACCCATTTCACCCAGTTCGGTTCCTGCTACCTGCTGTACTTTAGCTGAAAAACTTTCCCTATCATTGTAGATATCCTCGACACTCATGGATGATACAATTTCACGAAGCTTACCTTTACATATTTCAGATGCCTGGGTTCTGATTGTCGTTAATGTTTGCTCTTCTTTTGCAGAGTTAAACTGTTGTACCGCTGCTAAAATGCTATTTTGATCATTCTTAACCTTAATTACAACAATGCCCTCTGCATTAAGTGGTACCCCTAATGCCGTCTTAGTTTGTCTGATTTCGACAGGAAACATAATGTTCTCTAGTGTAATGACATCCATTCTCTGAATAATCGGGATTACCATAGTACCACCACCAGTTACTACCTTAGGCTTGCCTAACCCTACAATGACAGCCGCTTTGTCTGATGGTATCTTCTTCCAAGTGCTCAACACCGCCACGATGATCAAAATAAGACCTAACAAGATTATCCCTACAACCCCAAAGACCGAACTAAACATAAAATCCACTCCACTCACTCCACTTCATTTATTTATTCGTATAACGGGTGCACATAATAAATATTTGCAACCGTATCAACCCCTGTGATTACAACTTCTGTTCCTTGGTCTATCCTACCAGTATCGTCAAGTTTATAGAAATCACATACCCTAGCCCTGTAGGATATGGCTGCCCCGGTACTATCCAACACTGATACAACACCATCACTATCCTGTGTCACCCTCAACGTTAATTTCCCTACAGACCCCACTATGTCAGCACTCGTGATTGCTAAAGGATTATTACGTTTTAACTTAACTATCACATATTTGTATAACACCACATAAGCGACAAATGATACTAACACTAACAACGCAATAATTACTACTGTGAATAGCGTATTCATCATGTATCGCACAGACAATCTTCCAAGTGACCCAAAAACAATCAAAGCAAAACAAGTACTCATTAAATTGAATGGGACAAGTCCATCAAAATCATGGTCTGTATCTAAGTCAAAATCCACATCGAATATTGACCCGAATACACCTGTTAACAGACTTAGTATAGGTACAGCAAACCCCGTTAGTAAACATACATTGAATATGCTCGTCAAGGTATCAATATTCAAGGTACCCCTCCTTCTTTGTTTACCTAAAACTCTACAGCTGCAGCTATAATGATTGCAGAACGTGGCACAGTGTCCGTTCTAAGTATTTCAAGCGTTCCCCCCAAAAAATCACTTAACTTCTTCAGCTCCCTTCCATCCTTTGGTGATTCTGTAAGGAATACTCTTATAATACACTAAATCAGCCCAAAGAAGGTGGATAATTTCAATTAATTCCTCCTGGCTACTGTCTGATATATAGAGTATAAACGTGGTGCAAAAGGTTACAAGTAATTGGCGTAAATTATAAACTTATAGAAGTTGGGTTAAGTATGGTATCATTCCAAGGGATATCCACTTGCATAGCATCATGCGAATTAGGTCATCATACAAAGGCAGTCCATTAATGAAGAGGGAGGGATTACATTGGCTAAACCAGATAATCGGGCGGATAATGAGGTACACCTGCAAGAGCATATTAACCACACGATAGCCAAATTGCATGAGGCTGAGGATTACCTTGATGAGCATGCAGATGAGATTAAAGCTGATGAGAAGCAAGCTATTGAAGCTAAAAATCATCGACGCAAAGAAAGTATTGACTATTTCATAGCGGAAAAAAGAGACGAAGCTCAACACTAAAAGCCGTGATGTATCTAGAGTTCCATTTACAAGCAGCCTCAATATTATTTTAATTTATGAATACTGGGAACCTGAAGACCCCGCCTCACTGAATGCACTTCATTGAGGCAGGGTCTTGCCTGTTCAAATTTTAACAACATTTTGCTTTGAAATTTTCTGAACAGAACTGGGGATTTCAAAGACATATAAAAATACAATCCTCTACTCAGGGATTAAATCTATTTAGCTTTGGAAGACTTCCAAATTTCCACTCTGTTTTTACCCATACTTTTAGCTTTGTACAATGCCTCGTCCGCTCGCATTAAAAACTCATCCCCTGCTCGGTCAAGGGAAGCACATCTAAAATCAGCCTCCTGTTCCGTGCCAGCTATGCCAATGCTTACAGTAAAGTTAATATTACCCTTTCTACTAGCGATCTTGAGTTGGCTTATTTTCTCTCGTATTTTTTCAGCCACTATTTGCCCTTGCTCTATTGATGTTTCCGGCAGTAATACCAAAAACTCCTCACCCCCAAACCGAGCGGGTAGATCCACCTCTCGCACTTGTTCTTTTAAAGTTAATGCTAAGAGCTTTAGGGCTTTATCACCTTCCAAATGGCCAAACTTATCATTAATTTTTTTAAAGTCATCAATATCTAAGATCAGCAGAGTAGAGAAATGTCCAATACGAAACGCTCGCTCCAACTCGAGCTGAAATTGTTGCTCAAAATATCGTCGATTTGCCAGTCCTGTTAGATAGTCATGCATTGATAATTTTTCCAGTTCATCATACTGAAATTGTAGATTAGTAGTCATAATGTTAAAATTATGAATAACTCTTCGTAAATCATTGTGTCCTTTATTATTTATCCGTTGTGTTAAGTCTCCTTCGGCCACCATCTCAGTGGCGTTGGTAATTTCTTCCAATGGTTTCAAGATTATTCTCGCAAAAATACCACTGGCTAGTAACCCTAGAATTAATACCAGTACCATTGTGCCAACCAACATATACCTACTGCTTTTAATCATGGAATATATTTTTTTGTGATCCATTTCGCAGACAACTACCCAGTTATTTCTCTCCAACTTACTCAAGGCTATGTCTACATTTCCGTTTTCAGTAGATACATTTATTAACAGTTCCTCTTTGGTTTCTGTAATTTGGGATAAAATACCAGGATTGATTTTACGACCCACTATCTTTCTATCCGTATGGAAAACTATTGTCCCCTGCCCATCCACAACATAGATATCGCCTTGTTTCTTTTCTTGAAAACCGTTCACTAAGGAGTGGAAGATATTATTTTCGTTCCATAAGTTGACACTCAGGGCCAAAACTCCTGAAGGTTGAGTGGCTTGCATAACTACGCTACTGACAAATATCACGGGAGATGGATTGGAGCCAGTAATAATAACATCGGAAAGATAACTTTGATTTTTTGCCAGTGGGTATTGAATGTAATCCCGGTCACTAATGTCGTTTTTCTGTTTTAGCTCGATTAAACCTTGAGGAGAAGTATAGAATAGTTGCATTATCCCGTTCTTGTCCGTCACAATTCCTCCGGTAAAGATAGCACTGCTACTTACGAATATATCTAAAGCTTTTGCTGCTTCATTTAACTTTGAGGGATCGGATAAGGTAATTTTATTAGATAAGTATTCAACATCGACAAGACTTTTAGCCAATAGCCAATCAAGTCGATCAGCTAAAAAATCCACATCATTGATCATTACTTTATGGTATTTCTCTTGCACTACATTAGGGGTTATATAAAACAGGGTAAAAGCACCCGGAATACCGATAGCAAGGCTAATCAACAAGCCAATTACAGCAATCAATTGTTTAAACAGCTTGCTTTTAAAAATGAAATTCATCGGTGACCCTCCTAGGATAAACAATCATACTACGGAATCATATCACATCCCATAAATATTTCCATACTTATTTGTAAGATTTCACATTAATTCTTTCTAGATATGAAGTTTGCTTTTATCACTCTTCTACCCTCATCCCACTCTTCATATTCAAGACATAATGCGTTGATATGAGAATTTCTATCTTCTCAACCAACGCATTAAATATCTTCACCAAACTTTTTAAGGAGCGAATCTCTCCTGTTTATGATACGATAGCGATCGCCAAGGAGTGCATGCCGATACCCTGAGGATCTTCTTGAGCTTTTGTAAACGTCATCCAGGCCTGAGTTTAAGATTTAGCATTTACTCTTTCACTTTGAGTAAGTTCATTGAGAATTATGCGTTGTCGAGTTGTCTTTTTAGTTTCCTGAACCCAATATACATACTAATACGCCAGGGTAGGATCATGCTAAAGGCCAAGATGAAGAAGATACCGCTCATTTGGGCAGGATCGATATGTATGGTCTCAGCAAGGATAATTTTCCCGATCATTCTTAGAGCGACTAGGCCTATCAAAGCTACTAAAAAAAGCTTTGATCGGTGGAGATAGATTTGGTTGTCCCGAATTTCAAATTTAGACGTTTTTATTAAGATGATCGAGAAAAGCATTCCCATTACAACGGAACTTATCAGTTCAGGTAATGTTGGTCTAAACATGGGTAGGATAAACATACTTGCACCAGTAGCCATGAACAATGGCGGAAAAATAATCTTTTTTTCTACTGCTGGTTTTTTTGTGTTTCTCAATCGTACCAGATTGACGACAACAACCATTAACACTGACACAACAATTGATGCAATGACTAAGAACTGTTTTGTGAACATAATTAACCTTTCTATCGTCCTGTTTTACACCTATTAAAATCTAACTCTATGCTTTTGTCAAATTAAGCAAAGAGTTAGATTTTTTTAGTAGACTTAAAGAGAGGAAGCTCTTCTAGCTGGCTTCCTATTGTTCAATTGTTCTTAAGGACCTATTCTAAGTGATATCTTTACTAGAAAATTTTCGTATCGCTAACGTTACAAACCCGAGCATGTAAATGGCAATATAAACAAACATCCATAGACTTGCTGGTTTGCCACTGCCTGATAAACTGGCGGCAGACATTGCACTTGCTGCAAGCTCAGAATTCGGAACCATGACCCGTTCCATGGTGTTATAAATCGTTTGGAACGGCGAAACCAAGCTAATAAAAATTCCAGTACCAATGACTGAGTTGTTACTCACGTACTGCCCAATCATCTCGACCATTCCACCCACATTACCTAAAATATAAATGAAGATCATTAAGATTCCATTGGACACTGCTTTTAAAGACACAGATCCAAACAAGGTTAGGCAAAGTACTGCGACTGGCAGCAAAAGATATAGCAACCATCCTGAAATAATTTGAGAGAATGTTAGACTAGTTATCGTGCTAAGCCCAAATAAGGCTCCGATGACCAGAATTAATGAGAAAAGCAACGTTGCGTACGTACAAACTAAAATGACCAATCCGCCAAGTTTGCCAAGAATATACTGATAGCGGTGAATCGGACGAGCGAGAACCCCTTGAATTAGTCCTGACTCTAGTTCTGACGCAATGGCACCCGATCCAAGCATAATCGTTAGCAGGGCAATCAACATGGAAGAAAATTGAAAACCCATTTTTGTAACCATTTGAATCGCAAAGGGCTTAAATTGATTTCCCATTCCACGAGTCATTGATGAGTTGGGAAAATAATTAAGCATGATTGTCCAAAATGCCAAGTACAAAAAGGTGACAATACCCATGACGATAAACGTTTTTTTACGAACGGCTTCATTAAGCGTGGCGATTAATATTGCACCGATGATTATCCCTCCTCCCCAACAATCTGCATAAACACAGTTTCAAGCGTCTCTCGATGCGGTGTTAACTCATAAAGTGTCACACCATTTGAGATAAGACTAGCTGCGAGGGAAGGAATTTCCTCGTAATCGTTTAAACAAACGGTTAAACTGCCATCTGCTAGTATTTGCAATGATTCGTGTTGTATATTTAGCTTTGAAAACAGATCTTCAGTTATGCCCTTGGCCCGGATTGTTAAAGAAATTTTATTCATTAGTAACTCGTCCATCCGTGCGGATTTAACAACGGTACCTTTGTGAATAAATGTAACACTGTCGCAAACTGCTTCCACTTCGCTTAAAAGATGACTGTTTAGAAAGACAGTTGCTCCTTCATTTTTCAAAGCAACAATAATGTCTCTAACATCTTTACGACCAATTGGATCCAGAGCAGATGTTGGTTCATCCAAAAAGATCAGTTGTGGATTAGGCAGCAACGCACAGGCTAACCCTATGCGTTGCTGCATCCCTTTACTATACGAACCCACTTTATAGTTTTCTTGCCCAACGAGTCCTACTAACTTCAAAACCCTGCCAATTTGATCCTTCTTATTATTCAATTTGATTAATTGGGCGTGGAAATTTAGCAAATCTATACCTGTCATCCAATCTTGATAACGGAAGAGTTCAGGGAGGTAACCCATCTTTTCTCTCGCAGAAGCATCGCCAAGCGGTCTACCCAGTACTGTGCCGCTTCCGGATGTCGGAAATACAAGACCCGTTAACATCTTAAGACAAGTACTTTTCCCAGCACCGTTACGGCCAAGGAATCCATAGACTTGCCCAGCTTCTACTGAAAGGTTGATTTGGTCACATGCCGTTTTAGTACCATACTTTTTAGTAAGAGCATGGGTTTCGATGATCATTAACGAACACTCCTAGCGATTTTTGCAAGCTCAGCATCCGTTTTATTACCGATTAAGCCATACAAATTGCCATCTTTGGTCCAAATCAGCACAGAAGCGTTCTCCATATTGGGCATTTCTTCTG
>LADV01000015.1 GCA_000961805.1 Peptococcaceae bacterium BRH_c23
GAAACTCTGCACATTGCTGAAGCCATCGGAGCTTTACTAATTGGTCTGGTACTGGCAGAAACAGATCATTCCGAACGCATAGAGCATTTAATTGTTTCCTTCAGAGATTTCTTTGGTGCACTTTTCTTCTTTAGTTTTGGTCTAAGTATCGACCCCTTTGCCTTGGGTGGAGCAGTTTGGCCTGCTGTAATCGCTGTCATTTTAACCCTTTTAGGCAATATTGTATCGGGCGTTTGGGCAGGGAGGAAAGCTAGTCTCTCCCATAGAGCCTCACTGAATATTGGTCTGACTATTATTTCGCGGGGTGAATTTTCGATTATTTTAGCCACTCTTGCAAAAGCAGGTGGATTATTAACCTCGTTGCAACCCTTTGCCGCCTTGTATGTTCTCATTCTTGCAATACTGGGACCCCTGTTGACAAAGGAATCACGTTGGGTCTATAACCGATTAAGGCCATTATTAAAATGGCCGCTACTTCCAGATAGAAGAAGGTTAAGAAAAAATCCAGGTCATTGAAGTGAGTAATCACATTGACTTATATTTTTATACATGGTTTTTGAATAGAACCAAAGTAAAGACGTCTAAAACTCCCGCTCGACAATCTCGAGCGGGAGTTCCTATTTATTCTCTACAATGCCAGATACTCCTGTAAGGAGAGCACCTGAGGAGTGGTATTACTCCGAATTTCATGCAAGGCTCGAACGACGGCTTTGGCCGTATCCATCGATGTAAAGCAGGGAACCCCATGTTCCACTGCTAGCCTTCTAAGCAAATAACCGGTCCTCTCCGGGGTCCCTTTAGTGGGTGTGCTGAGGATAAAGGAAAATTCTCGCTGCCGAATGGCCTCCTGAAGAGCCTCGCTGGATTCACTGACCTCTTCAACCTCTACACCGCACAAGGCTAAGGCTTTAGCCGTATCCCCCGTTCCCTTGACTCCAAACCCTAACTGAGCAAGTTGGCGAGCCAAGATGATGGCCTCAGGGCGGTCTTTTTCCGCCACAGAAACCAAGATGTTTCCATCGTTGGGGAGTGGAATATGTGAGGCTGCGAAGGCTTTGGCCAATGCGTGCCCAAATTGAGTGTCCATTCCTAATACTTCACCGGTCGATTTCATTTCCGGTCCCAGAGATGTTTCGACTTTAGTCAATTTTTCAAAGGAAAAAACTGGAGCTTTCACGACGACGAACGGTACTTCTGGAGCGAGCCCATGTTTGTAACCCATGTCCTTCAAGGTTTTACCTAAGGAAACTTGAACCGCCAAATTTACTAAAGGGATTCCAGTGACTTTAGAAAGGATAGGCACTGTACGGCTTGCTCTAGGGTTCACTTCAAGAACATACACTTTGCCTCGAACTACGACATATTGAATATTTATAAGTCCTTTGATTCCGATTCCCAAGGCAAGACGACAGGTAAAATCCTGAATTTGTTCTATCTCAGCAGGGGTTAAACTTTGGGGCGGATAAACTGCCGAACTATCCCCTGAGTGAACTCCCGCGCGCTCGATGTGCTCCATAATACCCGCGATCACGGTCGTTTCTCCATCCGAGACGGCGTCCACTTCGACTTCTTTTCCTTCCAAGTACCGATCCACCAAAATCGGATGATCCTCGGATAGGTGAATTGCCCTTCTTAAATAATCTTCAAGTTCCTTGAGGGTTTCAACGACTTGCATAGCACGTCCTCCAATGACGTAGGAAGGACGAACGATCAGCGGAAATTCAAGTTGCTCTGCAACTTTTTTCGCTTGAGCAACAGATGTTACACTTCTCCCTTCGGATTGGGGAATTCCAAGTTGACTTAAGAGTACCGCAAAACGTTCACGATCTTCTGCTAAATCAATCGCGTCGACGGTTGTACCTAAGATTTGAATCCCAGCAAGACTCAATCGACCCGCTAAATTAATTGCCGTTTGCCCTCCGAATTGGACTAATACCCCATCCGCCTTTTCCTTCTCCAAAACATGAAGCACATCTTCCACCGTTAAAGGCTCGAAATACAACTTGTCTGCAGTATCAAAATCTGTGGATACGGTTTCTGGATTATTATTAATCATGATGGCTTCCACCCCCGCTTCTTGCAAAGCAGAAAGGGCATGGACAGAGCAATAATCGAATTCAATCCCTTGTCCAATCCGAATAGGGCCTGAGCCTAGGACGACTACTTTGGGACCCGTACTAATAGCCACCTCATCTTCTTCTTCATAACTGGAATAGTAATAAGGAGTCGCCGAGGTAAACTCTGCCGCGCAAGTGTCAACGGTCTTATAGACTGGAATGATTCCGAGGGCCACACGCATGGCACGTACTACTTCTTCCGAACGCCCTATCAGCTTGGCAATCGCTAAATCAGAAAATCCTTGCACTTTAGCAAACCGTAGTAGCTCGGTGCTTAATTCCTCCCTTTGTAAGCGCTGTTCAAGGGAGACAAGATCTTTGATCTTAGACAAATAGAAAGAATCGATTTGGGTAAGCCTTTGAACTTCAAGAATGGTCCAGTCCCGGCGGAACGCTTCAGCTAACGCGAAGAAACGCTCATGATCCGTTCGAACCAGCTTATCTTCAATCTCCATCTCTGTCCAACCTCCAGAGGCCTTGATGCGAAGCCCTACACTTCCTATTTCTAAAGAACGTGTCGCTTTCAACAGAGCCCCTTCTAAAGTCCGTTCCATCGCCATAACTTCTCCGGTCGCTTTCATTTGCGTACCAAGACGATGATCCGCGGCAGGAAACTTATCAAAGGGCCAACGGGGGAACTTGACAACGACATAATCTAGAGCAGGCTCAAAACAGGCACTGGTATTCCCGGTCACTGGATTTGTTAATTCTGGAAGGGTAAATCCAACGGACAACAGGGCTGCCATTTTGGCTATTGGATAGCCAGTTGCTTTTGAGGCAAGCGCACTGGAACGACTAACCCGCGGGTTAACTTCGATGACCACATATTCCCGACTCATTGGATTTAACGCGAACTGGACATTACAGCCACCGTTAACCCCTAAGGCCCGAATAATTTTCAACGAGGAGGCCCGTAGCATCTGATATTCAACATCTGTTAAGGTTTGGGACGGTGCTACGACGATACTATCCCCGGTATGGATTCCGACTGGATCAATGTTTTCCATGTTGCAGATCGTAATACAGTTATCCGCGTCGTCTCGCATAACCTCATACTCAATTTCCTTCCAGCCCGCTACACTGCGCTCCACAAGACATTGTCCAATCGGGCTAGACTGTAGTCCTCTTTGCAAAATCTCTTCTAGGCTTTTAGCATTTTTAACAATGCCCCCACCCGTCCCACCAAGGGTATAGGCTGGCCGAATAATTAACGGAAATCCCTGCTTTTTAGCGAACTTCTCCCCCTCTTCCAGGGTTGTCACGATCACACTTTGGGCCACGGGTTCTCCAAGAGAAAGCATGGTCTCTTTAAAGGCGTCACGGTCCTCTGCTTTATAGATTGTTTCAGCATTACAGCCAATCAGTTCTACACCATAACGCTTTAAAATCCCACTTCGTTCCAATTCCATCGCTAGATTAAGTCCCGTTTGCCCACCTAAGGTGGGAAGCAGCGCATCAGGACGTTCTTTGCTAAGAATCCTCTCTAAAACCTCGGGTAACAGGGGTTCGAGATAGGTAATATTCGCCATGGTTACATCCGTCATAATAGTTGCCGGATTACTGTTCACCAGCACCACTTCTACCCCAACTTCACGAAGGGCCTTGCACGCTTGGGTTCCGGCATAATCAAATTCTGCAGCCTGCCCAATGACAATCGGTCCAGACCCAATGACAAGCACCTTTTTCCACGCCGGGTTAAGTGGCATCTTGAGCCCTCCTTTTCTGCATTAAGTCCGTAAATTCCTCAAATAGATACAAGGATTCACTCGGGCCAGGTCCAGCTTCTGGATGGTATTGGACGGAAAAAACAGGAAAATCCCGATGTTTTACCCCTTCAACGCTTTGATCATTGAGGTTACGATGAGTCACATATAAAGGAGTCTGTTCCAGACTTGCTTCAGCAATCGCGTACCCATGGTTTTGAGAAGTGATCGTCACACGTTTCGATTGAAGATCTTGGACAGGTTGATTTCCCCCTCGATGCCCAAACTTCATCTTATAGGTGTCCCCTCCCAAGGCGAGTGACAAAAGTTGATGCCCTAAACAGATTCCGAAAATAGGGCGTTTGTCGATCAAACTACGTATCGTCTCTATCCCCTCTGCAACCGCCTTCGGATCTCCAGGCCCATTGGATAGAAAAACCCCATCTGGATTTCTCTCTAAAATCTGCTCTGCAGAAGCAGTATGTGGAACCACTGTCAATTTGAACCCACTCTCCTGCATAGCCTGTAAAATATTTTTCTTAATCCCAAAATCCATCACCACGACATGGTACGATTCACTCTCGGTACGGGCACCAGATATAGCGGGTAAGGTGTAGATTTCAGGGGTGCTGACCTTAGCCACAACATCCGTAGGAGAAATCCACTTCGTCAACCTTGGGATCCACTCCTCTAGATGTTCAATCTGTGTTGTAATTACTCCGCGCAAAACCCCGTGTTCACGAATAATCCGTGTTAAAGCGCGTGTATCAATCCCTTTAATCCCCACAACCCCAAATTGGGCTAATGTCCTCGAAAGATTTTTCTCCATCTGCCAGTGACTTGGATGACGACCTGCCTCTTTCACGATAAACCCCTGAACTTGGGCTTTCTTCGATTGATCATCCTGACTGTTTATACCGTAATTCCCAATTAGTGGATAGGTCATACATACCATCTGTCCCGCATAGGATGGGTCGGTTAACACCTCTTGGTAACCTGTCATTCCTGTGTTAAAAACGACTTCTCCCACAGCTTCTCCCGTCGCTCCGTAAGACTCCCCTATAAAGACTTTTCCGGTTTCAAGTACGAGTGCTGCTTTCATTCCATCCTCCTCGAAGAAAAATCTCTATTTATTTAGTGCCAGCCCGCTACCTCTATAACTAGATCTAAGCCAACTTATTAAAGCCGTTTGCTATTTGTATCTGGCTTATCAACCTTCGGTCTCAGATTTCTTCCTTCTGGTCCCTGGCATCAGGTTTCTGCCCTCTATCCGACCTCTGGTATCCGACCTCCGACTTCTGGAATCACTTCCAAATCTTTTTTAACACATCATCTAGAATGCCCAAGGCTTTATCCATTTCTGGCTTCTCAACATTCAGTGGGGGAAGGAAACGTAAGATTTTACCACCAACACAGTTAATCAGTAGTCCATTTTGTAAGCAAGCCTCCACAATTTCTGGTCCTAACTTGGAAACTGGCCAACCCAATATGAACCCTTGTCCCCTAACAGGCCCTCCTGTCTGAAATTTCTGAGCTAATTGTTCAAGTCCCTTTTTAAACTCTTCTGAACGCTCCTGTACTCCTGCCATAAATCCATCTTCGAGCATTACATCTAACACTGCACACCCTGCTGCTGTGGCCAAAGGGTTACCGCCAAAGGTAGAAGCATGATCACCGGGCTGAAACGCTGAGGCCACTTTGTCAGTAGCAAGCATCGCCCCTATCGGAACCCCACCACCCAGAGCTTTCGCTAAGGTCATAATATCTGGTGTCACATCGCTCCACTCATAGGCAAAGAGCTTTCCTGTCCGTCCAACTCCACACTGAACCTCATCAAAAATTAGCAAGGCCCCAAATTCGTCACACAAAGCTCGTGCTTCTTGTAGAAACTCCATCGAGCAAGGAATCACTCCACCTTCTCCCTGAATGGGTTCAATAAAGACGGCAGCTGTATTTTGATTGACCTTAGAACGAAGGTCGTCGATATCATTAATAGCGGCATAGGCAAATCCTACGGGAAGCGGATCATACCCTTCCTGATATTTTATCTGTCCTGTGAGTGTGAGAGTTGCTAAGGTCCGGCCGTGAAAGGAATTTTCCAGGGTAACTACCTCGTGTTTATGCGCCCCATAATGTTTCTTAGCATATTTCCGAGCAAGCTTAAAAGCCGCCTCATTCGCCTCTGCTCCACTGTTACAGAAGAAGACTTTATCTGCAAAGGAGTTCTGCACTAAGCGTTCTGCCAAATCGACTTGGTTCGGAATCCAGTAAATATTTGAAGTGTGTAAAAGCTCTTTAGCCTGTTCTTGTATAGCACGAACAATCGCTGGATGGCTGTGCCCCAATGAATTAACGGCTAGTCCTGTCACGAAATCCAAATATTGTTTCCCTTCTGAATCCCAAACCCATACGCCATCCCCTTTGACGATCGTCATTGGCAGACGACCATAGGTATTCATCACAACTTTTTTTCCATGCTCTATGATTACTTCAGTCGACAAGTCTTTCAACATCTCCATCCCCCTTTTTCGATATTCGATATTCGCTATTCGGTGTTCGAACCACGAATTCTGGCCTCTGGCCTCTGATCACTGACTTCTGGCGATAGCCTATACGAACATCGTTCCAATACCGCCATCCGTGAATAATTCTAGTAATATAGCATGACTTAACCGTCCATCAAGGATATGCACACTGCCCACGCCACTTTCTAACGCCGAAACAGCGCACTCAACTTTAGGCAGCATTCCTCCGCTCAAGATTCCCTGCTCCACCAGTTGATCGACTTCTGCTCTGGAAATTGTGGAAATAAGAGAGTCCTTATCCGAAAGATCACGCAGAATCCCGCTAACATCTGTGAGCAGAAGCAACTTATCTGCCTTTAGTGCCTCTGCAATTTTCCCGGCAGCCGTATCTGCATTGACATTATACGTTTCCCCGCCTTCCCCGCTGGCAACAGGTGAAATCACGGGAATATAGCCTTGTCCGAGTAAGGTCTCGAGAATATCTGGATTAACATTCTGGATTTCTCCGACACACCCTAAATCTACTTCTTCCATCTTCCCTTGGTCATTGGGCATCTGCATGGGCTTCTTAGTTGCAACAAGTAGCTGTGCATCTTTGCCCGATAAACCAACACTCTTTCCACCAAAGCGATTGAGCAGAGATACCATCTCTGTATTCAATTTACCGAGTAAGACCATTTGGGCGATCTCCATGGTTTGGGCATCGGTCACTCTTAGCCCCCGTACAAACTGACTTTCAATCCCCATCTTCTTCAACATGGCATTGATCTCCGGGCCTCCTCCGTGGACCAAAACGGGACGTATCCCCACAGAATGCAAGAGTAGAACATCCATAATGACGGATTCCTTCAATACCGGATCCACCATGGCATGCCCACCATACTTAATAACCACAGTTTTACCTGCAAATTTTTGAATATACGGAAGAGCTTCTACTAAAACCCGAGCTTTACCTAAACCTTGTTCCATCGGTGTCATTTCCATCTCAAGTACCACCTCCATCATCAACTATGACTCTTATCGCTAGCATGGGCAATTCATGAATTGCCCCTACCCTTCAACGCATCTAAACTCTAACTGTTACCGAGTTCTTAAGTTCTATAACTCCCATTAATGGTGACGTACTCGTGCGTAAGATCGCATCCCCAGGCTGTAGCTTGTTCTTCCCCGTTGTGAAGATACAAGCTAATCAGGACATCTTTTGCACTTAGAATTACCTTGGCCTGCTCTTCTGAAAACTCGACTCCTTTGCCCCCTTCGGCAACGATGAGATTCCCCAGCAAGACATCGACCTTTTCAGGATCAAACTCTGCACCAGCATAGCCAGCAGCCGCTAAAATCCGTCCCCAATTGGCATCTTCTCCGAACATTGCGGTCTTGACCAAACTCGAACCACAAATACTCCGTGCGATCTTTCGGGCATCGTCTTTTGTTTTGGCCCCCGATACCGTCACTTCCATAAACTTGCTGGCCCCTTCTCCATCTCGAGCAATATCTTGGGCGAGCTTAATACACATCATTTTGATCATCTTCTCGAAGTTAGAGCGGTCTTCTCCGGTCGGAGCCACTCCAGAAGCCCCGTTTGCCATCAAGAGCACCATATCATTTGTACTCATGTCCCCATCGACCGTCACCATATTGAAACTTTCTTCTACCGCTTCACGCAGGATATCCTGCAATTCTTCTGAAGGCAGGAGCGCATCCGTCGTTAAGAAGCCTAACATAGTACCCATATTGGGGTGAATCATCCCCGATCCTTTGGCGATCGCTCCAAGATGAATCACACCTCCCTGTGCACAGGGAAGCTCATATGCATATTCTTTCACCATCGTATCCGTTGTCATAATCGCTAGAGCTGCCCGGTGTGCCCCTTCATCAGCCGTTTCCTTCTGCCCACGAATCCCTTTGACCACATCGTTAAGTAGAAGTGAACTCGCCGACCGAATACCATTTAAGACTCGATCGAGCGGCATTTCAACCCCGATCACACCTGTCGAGGCTACCAGTACGTCCTCAGTCGGTACAGCCAAATACATACCTGCTACTTCAGCCATGGCAAAGGCCGCCTTATCGCCAAATTCTCCAACACAGGCATTGGCATTCCCACTATTAACGACAATTGCTCGGGCTAGGCCATTCTCCAAATGGCGCTGAGTTAAATATAGAGGGTGAGCCTTGACCAGGTTTCGAGTATATACACCAGCCGCTTGCGCTTGAACATCAGAAAAAATAAGCGCTACATCATACTTATCCTTACTTTTAATTCCTGCTTGGACACCAGCAGCATAAAATCCTTTGGGGGCAGCTATGCCGCCGTCAATCAACTTCCAAGCTTTTTCTGTGTTATCCACTAATTCACACTCTCCTTTACTAATATAAGTTAGTTTCTAGCGCCATTCCACCGGGGTCCCACACCCACTTGTAGACGTGTATGTCCATCGATTGGATAAGCGATCGTTTTTAGTTATCACAACCCCTTAGCACGAACATATCCCTAAGATTAAAATTACAAATGGTTTTAATGCATCTGGTGCAAGTTAGCAGCGTTTTCGACTTTCACTCCGACTTGCACTGAACAGGTCCCTGATGTCAGTTAGGATGCACGTGAAGTGCAAGTCATGATAGTGATATGCAAGTCAGGAACCGTCCTCAGCTTGCATTAGGGCCATAAGGCGGTTCCTTGAAGGCCTTTCCCTTCAGGCCAGCCCATTGCTAGATTCATGTTTTGTACGGCCTGACCTGCTGCACCCTTCATTAGATTATCGATCGTTGCCACGATAATCGCATTGCCAGTTCTTTGGTCAACGGTCAATTGTAAAAAGGCATGGTTACTCCCACTGGAGAACTTCGTTTGGGGCCAGGTACCCTCTGGCAAGATATGAATGAAGGGCTCTTCTTCATACTGCTCCATCCAACACTTGCGCAAATCCGCTTCTTGGACCCCCTCCTGAACCGTAGCATAGATAGTAACTAGCATCCCACGCGTCATGGGGACTAAATGGGGCGTAAAATTTACAAGGAGTGGTTGCCCAGCAGCGCGCGAAAGTTCTTGTTCGATTTCTGGAGTATGACGATGACTTGCCACTCCGTAAGCCTTAAAATTTTCATTGACCTCAGAATAGTGAACCCCTAACGAGACCCCTCTTCCGGCCCCTGAAACACCTGATTTTGCATCAATGATCAAATTCCTCGTCTGCAACAACTTCTGACGTAACAAGGGGACTAAAGCAAGCAAGGTAGCGGTCGGATAACAACCTGGATTAGCTATTAGGGAGTGTCCTTTAATTTGCTCACGATAGAGTTCTGGTAAACCGTAAACTGCCTCTTTAAGAAGCTCAGTCGCTGGATGCTTAATCTTGTACCATTGCTCATAGACCTCTGCTGAATTCAAACGAAAATCTGCTCCCAGATCAATCACTTTTATCTTACGGGCCAAAAAGGCACTCGTTCTCTCCGCCGTCAAACCATGAGGAAGCGCACAGAACAGCACATCCAGATCCGGAACATTTTCATCCTGTAAGATCCCTACGTTCTGATTATGCCAATGGGGATAAATCGCTTCATATGCTTCACCGGCTACACTAGACGAGGCGAGATATAAATCATTCACCTCTTCATGTCTACACAATAACCGCACTAACTCTTGCCCTGCATACCCTGTGGCACCTAACACTCCAACTTTCATATCTTGCCCCCCTTACTGGATCATGCCCAGCAGATATTTTGCTCATTCTAATTTTAATAATTATACATATATATGCATAAAAATTCAATACTACCTTAAAGAAAAGAGGGGGTTCTTCCCCTCTTTTCTGATATTATTTATGTATCCACTTTAATAATGTACCCAGTATCGATCGAAAAATCACTTATTCAAGCGAAATTCTCGCTTGATTTGTCGTAAAAGTTTTTTGTCCGTTAGAACATCCCAGCCGGTTAAGGCTAGTATTTGCATTGCTAGCAAAACTAAGCTTTCCCCATCCGAAGAGAGCGAGGCTTGAGCAAAATCACGCGTATGTGGGATTTCTGTTCCTGTCCCTAACGTAAGATAGGGATGGATTGACGGTACGACACGACTGACATTTCCCATGTCTACGGACCCCATAGCAGTTTGCGGTGGTGCTACTTGAGAAACCCCCATTTTGAGGAGGTTTCTGGTAAAGCATTCTGCTAAGGATAAATTCGTATGCATTTCATCATAGGAAAACTCAAATTTTTGCCAAGTCATATGAGCTGAGACCATCGAAGCAGCCCCTTCAGCACAACGAATCACCTGTTCTCTCAAATCATCTAAATCTTTACGCTTTCGAGCCCGTAGGTAAAACCTTGCCACAGCACGTTCCGGAACAATATTAGGGGCTGTTCCCCCCTCAGTTATGATCCCATTAACTTTCATGTCCTGAGGAATCTGTTTTTTGAGCGCGTTGATACCTACAAAGAAATTAATTAAAGCATCCAAAGCATTAATCCCAAAATGAGAAGCAGCCACTGCATGGGCAGCTCGTCCATGAAACGTAAACTCTAAGGCATCTAGCGCAAGGCTAGTAATAATAGGGACGTATTGACTGCCTGGATGAACCATCATGGCCACATCAATGTCAGCAAAGATTCCCTTCTCAACCAAGGTCACTTTTGCGCCACTAGTTTCTTCCGCAGGAGCACCAATCACTAAAACTTCCCCAGACAGTTCTAAACTCTTACTCAAAATGACCGCAGCCCCTGCACTGCTGGCTCCAATTAAATTGTGCCCACAACCGTGGCCAACATCCGGTAAAGCATCATATTCTGCTAAGTAAGCAATCTTGGGCCCAGGACGGGTACCTGAAAAACGAGCAATAAACGACGTCTCCACTCCCGCGATCCCTCGGCTCACTTTAAACCCGTGCTTCTGAAGAAAGCGACTTAACGCTTCGCAGGCAAAGTATTCCTTATAGCCGAGCTCGGGATGCTCCCCGATTTGACGGGCTACTTCCCATACTTCATTACGTAGATGCTGTGCCTGATCTCTAAAAAAAGCCTTAATCGCATCCATGGAGCATCCCATCTCTCTTCTCTATTTCTCATTATATCTAGAAAACTTACTTCGGGGGAGTTCCTCTCCATCCGAAATCTAGTTTAAACTCTCCAGGGCATAGCGCCCTGGATATGCCATCGAATGAAGACGCTCGATATTAAACTAAGGGCCTTTCATGATACACCGAGTTTGAACGTTTAAAGACCACAATAACGGATAAAATTCCTAGCAGCGGCCAAGATAGCACTCCCCAGAGAAGACTTATACCTATTTTCAGCTCTCGTAAAAGTAACATATTTTGGACAATTTGATTTCCAACTTGCAGGAGATCAGCAACATAAGGTAATCCAGACAGCATAATCAGCAATGAATTGAGTCCTCGATAGAGCACATCACTTCCCAACCACAAAAAAATTCCGAAAGCAACTCCGGAAATCATTAAGCAAGCGGCTAACCCAATCCCCCATTTTCTACGCTGCCCAAGATGAATTTCCTCTGCAAAATTTACTGGGTGTCCTAAAATCTTGGCCATTAGCTCAGTGTGGAAATTCCCCATGGTTTCCCGTGGGATGGGTTTATCCTGAAATATTTGAGTCCACAGTATGTCGTTCGTCTTCTTCATGGATATCCCTCCTTTCCAGTTGCTGACGCAGTCTATCTTTTCCACGGTGGATATAAGTCTTGACTCGACTTACAGGTACTTGTAAGACGACAGCGATTTCCTTGTAGGAAAGTTCTTGATGAAAGCGCAGATAAAGTGCCTGCGCATAATGTTCCGGAAGCTCATTCAACACCTTGGAAAGCATAGTAGCTTGCTCTTTCGCTAACAAAATATCCTCTGGTCTTGGTTGCTGATCTGGGAGATTTTCATCTAAGATCACCGCAACCTCTCTACCTCGTTTACGTAAAAGGTCAAGGGCTTTATTGCGCGCTATCGCATATAACCAGCCCCGAAACGGGTGTTCTTCAGAGTAGCGGTATAGATTTCGATAGGCAGCTATAAAGGCCTCCTGTGCACAATCAAATACATCCTCGTCTGATCCTAGCATTCGCCGCAAAAAGTGTACTAACGGTTCCTGATAACGTTGGACAAGGCCAGCATATTGTTCGTGATGACCTGCTAGTACTTGCCGAATTATCTCGGCATCTTTCATTCCATTCAGGCTCCAATCTTGAGTTTTAAAACTCGCAGTATCCTCTCACTCTTTAGTACGTTTAACTGCCATCAAATGTTTCACAGGAAGTAATAATCTTGGCAATTCCATTTTAACCCACAATCCTTTTTCTTGGCAATCATATTACTAAATTATCCAAAATTAACCCTTTAAATTCTAAAAAGAGGGCAAATAAAAGGACAAGGTACTTTTGCGGTCTCGCAAAATTCCTTGTCCTTTTTATTATTTAACTAGGCGATGTAGCAATTCTTCAGTGGTAAGACCCTCTGACAAATTAAACGTCCCTGCCGTGAATCGTCTTTCAACCCTCTGTTGACGAGCGTCTAATAAGAAGGTTTCCTTATCCTTTATAAAACCTTGCGCCACTAACAGATCTGCTATCTTTTCAGCACTTGACCCCTTAGGAATGACAAACTGCCGATCAATAGGGGTGGTGGTACTTTGCTCACTAGATTGGTCAACCTGAGTGGGTTGTGTTGCTTCTGGAGATTTTATGGGATCAGGCTCAGAGGGGGTAGGAAGTGGTTGCTTCACGTCAGTAACAGGCGAAGAATCCCTAGGCGCTAGAGCTTGTCCCTGTAGCGGGGAGAAAACCATAGTCAACAACGCACTTAATATAAGCCCAGAACCTAAACCGAGCCAATAGGAGCGTGTTATTTTCATCGGACTCCTCCCTTAGACTGCATACTCAAGACCATCCTTACCGCATCCTGGCTGATTAATAAGCGCTGAGAAATTTCAGGAATACGTTGCCCTTGAGCAGCAAGCTCTATGACCTCTCTGAATTTCCCTGAGATATGATGATCCGCTAGAGGAGCGTCGTTGGAAGCCCGTAGCCTTGATTCAGCTTTTTCGTCGAGCCGCCGTTTAGCAGCAGTATTACTTCGTTCTCTTTGTTCCTGAGGACTAATAGAATAGATTCTAGCCTTTTGTATGGGTTCTGCGCCATTAAGGCCTACCTTTTTAAGTTCAACTTTACCAGGTCCAACTCCATTAAGCTTAATTTCTTGGTGCTCTGGCTCTTTCAGCCCGATTTCCTGATGCTCAAGTTTTTTTAGGCCAGTTTTCTGATCTTGTAGTTCCTTGGAGACTGCAACCTTTTCATTATTTGCCTTGATATCTAAGTCCTTGTTATCGACGACTACTGGTTTATTTTCACCACTATTGTACAATAGTTTTGTTTTTAGAACTTCGTCTTCCAAAACATGAACCCGATCCTGTACTCTTAAAATCTCGCTTCTCAAATATGCCAACCCTTTAAATACAGTAAGATTTTCCTCACTGCGCGGACTCTGCCAACGCCATCCTATTAACAAAAATACAACCCCTAAAAGAAATAATCCCAAAGGAATAATGTCAAGCGCCTCCTCCATTTATCCAATAAGACCTTCATTATCTGTCTCTGAATATTGAAGGTTTATCTACCAAAACACTATTCGCTATTTTAAATAGAATTTCCTGCAAAATACAACAATCTTCTGCAAGATATTCTTACTAATTATTTCCTTACATTTCCTAAGTCACATTTTCCTTATTCTTCTCTGATTATCTCTTAAACATTTTCAATGTTTATTCCATAAATATTTTCAAGCGTCATGGATTTTTAGACCCTTCAAATTGTTTGCTAAAATATACTGTTAAACCTTTATAAATAGCAACAGCAAGCTGTTGTTGATATTCAGGTGTCGTTAATAACTGTTCTTCCTCAAGATTAGAAAGAAAACCGAGTTCAACTGTGACTGCAGCCTGGTTTGCCTTTTTCAAAACATAGATATCCTGATTTCCTTTAATTACTCGTTTACCCTTGGTCATGATATTCAATTCCTGTTGAATTGATTGAGCTAGTAGCTTTCCTTCCGGTGAATCTGCATGATAAAAGGTCTGTGCTCCAGTGAGTTTTGCGTCAGGAAAACTATTAGCGTGAATGCTAAGGTAGACTTCAGCTTGAGTATCCATTGCCAGCTGAATACGTTGCGCTAAATCCTCTCGTTTACGTTTCGCGAGTCCCTGAGAGCTTCCTAAGTCGCGGTCCTCCACTCGAACCATTATGCTCTTAGCTCCACTTTGCTGAATAAGGGCTTGCAGGCGTTTGGACACGGCCAAAGTAACATCCTTTTCCAGCACCTTGCTTATACCCACCGCGCCCGGATCCACGCCCCCATGACCAGCATCAATCAAGACAACGCGGTCCCCTAATGTCCAGCTCCATATTTCTTTATCCTGTCCCCCGAAACCGCCCACGAGAACAAACGTCAAAAATAGCGCAAGCACAATTCCTAAATATACCTTACGTCGTTTCACAGTTACAACCCAAATCGGTCTCATGCTTATCCCTCCCCTAGTCTATTCCGTCTTACCTTATGGGAGAGATAATCAGAATATGCGTTTGGCTTGTCAAAATACTGTCTTTTTCTCAATACCGGTAGTAAACACGTAAAAAAGGAAGGGATAAATCCCTTCCTTGCTGAGACAATATGAATAATTTTGCCGTCGTAATAGTGAATCTTAACGTTTCGAGAATTGTGGAGCCTTACGAGCTTTCTTCAAGCCGTATTTACGACGTTCCTTCATACGTGGGTCACGTGTCAGGAAACCAGCTCTTTTAAGACTTGGACGAAGACTACTGTCCGCCTTCAGTAAAGCACGAGCAATACCTAAACGTATCGCGCCAGCTTGGCCGGTGGTGCCACCTCCGTGTGCGAGAGCGATAACATCATACTTAGCCAAGGTGTCTGTAATGTTGAAGGGTTGTTGTACAATCATTTCCAGTGTTTTCTTACCGAAATACTCCGCTAATTCACGTTTGTTAATGATGAACTTTCCTTCACCCGGAATAAGGCGAACGCGTGCAATAGCATTTTTGCGTCGTCCTGTTGCAGCATATTGTAATTGTGTTGCCATGTTTTAACTTCCTCCTTCCTTGAATCTACTGAATTGTCCAGATTTCAGGTTGTTGAGCTTGATGGGGGTGTGATTCTCCCTTGTACACTTTTAACTTTGTGTACATCTGGGCGCCCAACTTGTTATGAGGAAGCATTCCCTTCACGGCATGTTCCATAGCTCGTTCAGGCATAATTTGCATTAACTTTTTGTAAGGTACTTCTTTTAACCCACCAGGATATCCGGAGTGACGACGATACATCTTATCGTTGAGTTTATTCCCTGTTAACACTAATTTTTCTGCATTAATAATTATGACATGGTCCCCTGTGTCAACATTAGGCGTGAATGTCGGTTTATGTTTACCTCTCAGGAGACGTGCTGCTTCAGTAGCAATACGACCCAAGGGGATTCCCTCAGCGTCAATGATATACCATTTGCGCTCCTGGTCTTGTGCTTTCGCAAAAAACGTAGTCATTACTTTCCCTCCAATTAGCAGTTTTCTGTTTTATTCTCACTCGCATGGGGCTCAATCATGCTCGCGGCCAATGCTCAGTCATGGGGCTCAATCATAACCAAGACATAAAAACTCATGTTTATATTCTATAAAAATTACACGCTGATGTCAAGTTATATTTTGAGGTCCTCAAAGACATCAAACGGAGTTTCTTCCGTGTAGTTCACATGAACAAGGGTTAACCCATGGGCTGGAGCAATCACACGTGCCCGTTTCCGCTCTTGACTGGCGATAATATCCGGAATTTCCTGAGGAAGGATTCGCCCTTTCCCTACATCTATGAGCGTTCCTACCATGATACGAACCATGTGATAAAGAAATCCATCCCCCACACAAGATACCTTTATTAAACGGTGGTCCTCTTTAACCTGACACCGATAAATAGTCCGTTCAAACGTCTTACTTACACCACCAGCAGCTGCAAAGGTTTTGAAATTATGACGACCTTCTAGAAAGCTGGCTGCTAGTTGCATTTTATCAACATTCAAGGGAATAGGTTCATGAGCTGCATAGAGTCGCTGAAAAATATCCGGGATTCGACGATTGTCGATATTATAATCATAACGTTTCCATCTAGCCGACCAACGCGCGTTAAAATCATCGGGTACACGATCTGCCTGAAGGACGCGAATATCTCTTGGTAACAAGCTGTTAAAGGCCTTAGGAATTTTCTCTTCAGGTATCCTTGCAGTTGTCATATAATTCGTGACTTGCCCGGAGGCATGAACACCAGCATCGGTGCGTCCTGCTGTAGCAAGAGTTACCTCTTCTTCTACGAGTCTCGCCCAGGTCGATTCCAGGGTTCCCTGAATGGTTGGGCCATGAGTTTTATCCTGTCGCTGGAAGCCATGATAGTTTGTTCCGTCATAGGCTACTTTCAGACGAATATTTCGCATTAATTTCCTGCCTCCGCGTCAGTGAATTCAGTCTAACCTAATATCAGCAATAATACTCCCCAAACCACTATGACTAGAACTCCAGCATAATCATCAATAGAACGCTCTTGAAGAATAAGAGGTCGGTACTTTCCCGTACAATACCCTCTTGCCATTAGATTTTCAGCAAGTTCTTCTGCTCTTTTCAGACTTAAGAGAAGAAGCGGCACAATAAGTTGCGTTACCTCACTAACGCGTTTAAGCCACGAAGTAGGCCACTCACCTTTTAGTAGTCTCGCCTTCCATAAAATAAAGGCTTCTTCGACGATGAGAGGAATAAATCTCAGTGTCAACGTTAGTAAAAGAGCGAAATCAGAGGCCTTGGGACTGATTCTGATCAGTGGACTAAAAAAATACGCTATTCCTAATCCTTGTTCGAGGGGCCTTGTAACGGCTGAATATAGGCGTGTTAACCCAAAAATCAGTAAAACTCGCCAAAGCAATTCCGCCGCTTGTGTCAAGCCGGTCATGGACCAATGTCCCTGCCAAAAGGCGTTGCCTTCTGGCCAAACCCATCCTATGGACAGTCCATAGAACAACCCCATCCAAAATAAGACCACCATGAGCGAACGATAGAGTCTAAGGGGGGTACGTCCTAAAATAACCAACCCCAAAAGGACAAGGGAAGTTAAGGCAAGCCCCTGCCATTGCGTCATTGTCATTAATAACGACAAGACAGCTAATCCTCCTACCTTTACTCTTGGGTCTAGACGGTGTAAGGTGCTGTTGCTTGGCCAGTAGAGTTCAAAGACTTTAATTTCAAGTCTCCCTCCTTTAACAGCGGACGCCAGCTGCTTGTAATTGCTCCTTATGCTCTTGCCAACACTCTGCTGAACAATCTAATACTATCTTTCCTTCTTCCACCAGCCAAATCCGATCAACATCCTGTATAATTTCTCTCAAGTCATGGGTAACATACAGAATCGTAATATTCTCCAAAGCGGAGATGATGGCTTGAATACTGGCGCGACTCATTACATCGAGTCCTATTAAGGGCTCGTCTAGTAAAAGAATCTCTGGATGAGTTCTCAAAGCAGCAGCCAGAGCAACTTTTTGTCGTTCTCCGCCACTTAGGCGCTCGGGGGAAACCTCGGCTAAGCGTGCCGGGATACCAAAACTTTCGATATATGATAGTCTATCTTGAGTTTTCAGCTTCAAGTTTTTTATAGTGTCCCCATAATAAATTTCGTGGTAGACACTTCGGCCAATGAGGTATTCGCCAGCCTCCTGAAGTAAAAAACGGGTTTTTCTACGCAAAGTATTTAGGGATGACTTTGATAAACGTTCTCCACAAACTGTAAGCTGCCCTTCTGTTGGCAGGATAAAGCCCATAACACTCTCGAGAAGGGTCGTTTTCCCCGAACCTGATGGTCCGACTATACCTACAAATTCGCCGGCTTTAATCACTTTATTAATCGATAAGCGGGATTCAAAATTAGTCTGATTCCACTTAATAATTGGTTGATCTTGCCCCTCCGCTGTGTTAGAGCTCTTCGAGTCATCTGAGTTACCTGAGTCACCTGGGTTATCTGAGTTATACCTGCAGTTCCTGTCATCTATGTCTTTTATTGATGTTTCCGAGTCCTGAAAGTCATTAAAGTATGTCATGTCCAACAAGCTCTGGATACCGTACAACGATTTTACCTGGGTGTCATTAAAGGCTTCACCTGGTTTACTCAAATCATCAAGTTTACCCCCTTGCAAGACTAGCACTCGATCTGCTTTGCTTGCTAATTCTGCATCATGGGTAATCCACAGTTGACCTGTTTCTGGACGGGCCTGCATTAAAAGATCGAGCAGGTTGGCTTGTGATCGGGCATCCAGCATACTTAAGGCCTCGTCTAAAACTAGAAAGGATGGCTGCATTGCTAAGATCGCAGTGGCAACAAGTCTTTGACGTTCCCCTCCTGAAAGGGTAGCAGGAGACTGATCTTCTTTTCCCTGCAGACCTATTGCGCCTGCTAACTCCCGCACTTTGTGCCGCACCCACCTTGGATCTTTGCCAAGGTTCAAAAGTCCAAAGCTTAACTCTTCGGCGACCGTTGCGCCAATCATTTGTCGTCTGGGATGTTGCCCAACAAGCCCGATCTTCTGCCAGCGCTGTACTGTATTCCATGTGCAGACGGTACCATCCACTGTAAACTGGATTTCTCCAACCTCAGGTTCCAATAACCCGGCCAAGAGCCGCGCCAAGGTCGATTTACCTGACCCGTTCGCACCTAATAGAGCAATGATCTCTCCCTGGTGCCAGTCTAAACTTACTCCGTTTAATATATCACGATAACGGATATTCTGCACTTTTAGCACATTCCTATGTTTCACGAGATCACCCCCTCAGATAGTACAGCAAAGACCGGGCATGCTTCACAACGTAAGCAACCCGGTCTTTAACGACACGCATTATACGAGTTCGATGATTACCATGGTGGCAGCATCTCCCCGACGTAAGCCGAGTCTCATGATACGAGTATAGCCTCCCTGACGGTCAGCATATTTCGGCGCAATGGTCTCAAACAATTTTGTTACAACATCTTCATCCATCAGATAAGCCATCGTTAAACGCCGTGCAGCCAGATCGCCTTGTTTGCCAAGTGAAATCATCTTTTCAGCAATGGCATTCAATTCTTTGGCACGTGCTTCAGTCGTTTGAATACGCTCATGTCTTAACAGGGAAGTGACAATGTTACGCAACATTGCCCCGCGATGACCTGTGTTTTTTCCCAACTTGCGGTAAGCCAATTACATTCCCCTCCTTTTGCACCGAATTAGTCCTCGGCAGGTCGGAACGATAAACCTAAATCTTTAAGTTTAAATTCCACTTCTTCCAAAGACTTACGACCAAGGTTACGCACTTTAATCATGTCTTCTTCCGTTTTTTGAGTCAACTCTTCAACCGAGTTAATTCCTGCCCGTTTGAGGCAGTTGTAAGAACGAACGGACAGATCAAGTTCCTCAATCGTCATTTCGAGGATTTTATCTTTGGCTTCTTCTTCCTTTTCCACCAAAACCTCAACGCTATTGAGTTTATCAGTGAGTCCCATGAAAAGGCGCAGATGTTCACTCAGAATTTTAGCTGCCGAACTGGTGGCCTCCTCTGGTGAAATACTGCCATTGGACCATGCTTCAAGAGTTAACTTGTCATAGTCCGTGATTTGACCAACCCGGGTATCCTCTACCGTGTAGTTGACCTTATAAATCGGGGCAAAGATGGAGTCGATAGGGATAACTCCTATGACATGATCTGGCTTCTTGTTCTTGTCAGCTGGAACGTAGCCGCGACCACGTTCAACTGTCATTTCCATGAATAACCGACCATCATGATCTAATGTGGCAATCTTCAAGTCAGTGTTCAAGATCTCAATATCTGGGTCGGTTATGATATCTCCGGCCATTACTACCCCTTCGCCCTGAGCTTCTATACGAATAACTTTAGGTTCATCCGTATAGCCTTTCAGCGCGAGGGACTTAAGATTGAGAATAATGTCCGTTACGTCTTCTAAAACACCCGGAATCGTCGAGAACTCGTGGAGTACCCCTTCGATTTTGACTGATGTTACCGCTGACCCCTCAAGAGAGGATAGTAGAATTCTCCTCAGGGAATTTCCTAAGGTAATTCCATATCCACGCTCCAAAGGTTCAACAATAAATTTTGCATAGGAGTTATCTTCTGAACGCTCGATACACTCGATTCTGGGCTTCTCGATTTCTAACATCGGAATGCACCTTCTTTCTCGGGAACTTGATATACAAACCATCCGACCCATATGGGTAGAACGTCAACATTAACGGGAGTATTTCTCCACGATGAGGTGTTCTTGGATTGGCAGTTGAATATCTTCACGAGTTGGTAGTCCGACTACAGTTCCAGCAGCAGCATTGGAATCCAAGCTTAACCAACCGGGAACAGTACGAGAACCCAGATTTTCAAGAAGTTGTTTCATTCGTGGTGAACTCTTACTACCCTCTTTAACAGCAATAACCTCTCCAGAACGTACTGAATAAGAAGGAATATCAACCTTTTTGCCGTTAATGGTAAAATGGCCATGATTGACAAGTTGTCGAGCTTCTGGGCGGGATGATGCAAAACCCAAATGGAACACGACATTATCGAGTCGACGTTCCAACAAAGCCAGCAGGTTTTCACCCGTTACCCCTTTAGTACGAGCAGCCTCATCAAAGTAGCTTCGGAATTGTTTTTCCATTACACAGTAGATGCGACGAGTTTTTTGTTTCTCTCTTAACTGTAGACCATATTCAGTAGGCTTCTTAGCACGGGCTTGACCGTGTTGACCAGGGGCGTAAGCACGTCGGTCAATCGCGCACTTTCCGGTATAGCAACGTTCCCCTTTGAGGAATAGTTTCATTCCTTCTCGACGGCATAAGCGACAGACTGGTCCTGTATATCTAGCCATGATTACACACCTCCTATACCCTTCTGCGTTTCGGTGGCCGACAGCCATTGTGTGGAATCGGTGTCACGTCTTTAATGAGATTAACTTCTAAACCTGCCGCTTGAAGAGCTCGAATAGCAGCTTCTCGTCCTGCTCCAGGTCCTTTTACGTAGCATTCTACGTCTTTTAAGCCATGTTCCATCGCAACTTTAGCACAGGTTTCTGCAGCCATTTGAGCTGCAAATGGTGTGCTTTTGCGAGATCCTTTAAAACCTAGGGAACCCGCACTGGACCAGGAGAGTGCATTCCCGCTGGTATCCGTAATGGTCACCATGGTATTGTTGAAAGTAGATTTGATATGAGCAATTCCACTTTCAATATTCTTACGTTCCCGGCGTTTTGTCCGGACAACTTTACGTGCCATCTCGGTTATCCCCCCTT
>LADV01000300.1 GCA_000961805.1 Peptococcaceae bacterium BRH_c23
AAGATTATCCGGTATTAGCCCTCGTTTCCAAGGGTTGTCCCGGCTTTATGGGTAGGTTACCCACGCGTTACTCACCCGTCCGCCACTATCTCGATGTTCGAAATTCGAAGATCGAAGTTCGAAATCGAAACCGTTCGACTTGCATGTGTTAGGCACGCCGCCAGCGTTCGTCCTGAGCCAGGATCAAACTCTCCAAAAAAAGTTATTCAAACTTCTACTATTGAAGAAGATGATTCGCTCATGATTTATTTTGAAACTCTTTCGAGTTTCTCTCATTGGCTGTCCTTGTTGTTTAGTTTTCAAAGACCATTAATTTTCCTTAGCCGTTTGCGGCCGGATTTACATCTTAGCATTTTCAACTCTCGTTGTCAACAACTAATTTTGTTGGCCATTCATTTAACTTTACTAAGCTAGACTCACTTTAGCTCGTTAATTTTGTGGCACTTGGATATATTAACATTTGCCAACTGCCTTGTCAACCGTTTTTTTGTATACTGTATCAAGAAATCGGGAATCCCTACGAAAGTTGTATTTTTTTGATTGCTAGCAACATTAGACAGATACCTGAACGACTATTTACTCGTTGTTTCAGGTACCTGTCTTATTTCTGCCTTGTATAAAAAGGTTCTATTGAACTTTAATCAGATAATAGTTTTTCTTGCCGCGGCGAGTGACAAGGTATTTTCCATCTAAACGTTCCAGTTCGGAAACACTTGTCTCTACATTTGTATGTCGAATATCATTGATATAGATGGCACCGTTCTCTATTGCCTCTCGAGCTTGACGTTTGGAAGATACTGCTCCTACTTGAACTAACATATCAACCAGACTGGTTTGAGGATCTTCGATGGTTGTGGAAGGCACGTCGCTAAAACCTTCTTCCACTTCAGCCGACGTTAGCTTCCCTAAACCTCCACCGAAAAGCGCACTTGAGATTTTTTCAGCTCGCTCAAGCGCTTCTTGCCCGTGAACCAACTTTGTCATATCGATAGCCAAAGCTCGTTGTGCGCTCCGCTTTTCGGGTTCTTTTTCTACGGCTTGTGCTAGTTCCTCAATTTCAGTCACTGTTAGGAAGGTAAAGTATTTCAAGAACTTAACAACGTCTTGGTCATCTGTGTTAAGCCAAAATTGATAGAACTTATAGGGAGACATCTTTTCGGGATCCAGCCAAACTGCTCCTGACTCCGTCTTGCCAAATTTAGTTCCATCACTTTTCGTGACGAGTGGTAAAGTTAGCCCGTAAGTTTCTTTTTCTTGATTGATTGCAGTCCGTCTAATTAGATCGATTCCAGCGGTGATATTACCCCATTGGTCACTTCCACCAATCTGCATCTCACAACCGTACATTTCGTTCAGTTTTAGGTAATCGTAGGATTGCAGAATCATATAACTGAACTCTGTGAAGGATATCCCTTTCGTCATGCGCGATTCTACTGCATCCTTGGCCAGCATGGCACCCAAGGGAAAGTTCTTGCCAATATCTCGCAGGAACTCAATGACTTGAAGCGAACCTAACCAATCATAGTTATTTGCAAGGATTGCTGGGTTTTCGTCACCTTCAAAGTCTAAAAAGCGACCTAGTTGATTCTTGATCTTTTGAGCCCACTCTTCCACAATCTCTTTAGGGTTTAAGGTGCGCTCAGCGGCCTTACCACTTGGATCCCCGATTAGACCCGTTCCTCCTCCTACCAAGGCGATTGATTTATGTCCCGCAAGTTGAAACCTTTTTAAGACTAAAATGGGCAGCAAGTGTCCAATATGCAAGCTGTCTGCGGTTGGGTCAAATCCACAATATAATGTCATCGGGCCTGTTGCTAATCTTTTGCGTAAGGCGATTTCATCCGTGTGTTGATAAATCAGCCCCCGATCCTGTAGCTCCTTAAAAATATCCATACAAAATATCCCCCTTTGTTAATCTAAATCCACGTGATCAGTATTTTCAATTCCTCATTATAAGGTTAGAAACAAGGAAAAGTCCCCCAACCCACCCAAGGTTGAGGGACGAAAATACTTCCGCGGTACCACCCACATTGAATCCGTATAAAAACGGATACCAGCTTCACCAGCGATAACGAGCTGATCCGAGAGTTTTTGACTCTAGTCCTGAGGTGTAACTCTTGGTTTCTGGGTCGATTTGCACCTTACACCGACTCTCTACTACCGTAGGCCAAGTTCCTTCTCAATCATTCCATTGTTTTATGCACTTATTTATTTGACTATATTATACAGTTTCTCCTGCAAACCCGCAACTCTCTTATACTTAAAGAGTCTTGATTTAACTCATACTTATTTAGAATTTCCTTGTCGCTGCAAAAGTATGATATAATTTCATGGATTAGACTGTTCCAAGGCCTCATTATTTACTTTAGGAGGTTTCATTATGCCATCGTCTCAAAGACCTAAGGGTTCAAGGCGCCCTAAGCGCTCATCAAGGTTACGGGTTGCTTTCAAGTTATTGACACTTCTTATAGCTCTCTTCACACTTGGCTTAGCAATTTTCGTTGTTATTGCCGTAGCCGGTACGCCGAAATGGGACCCCGCCTTACTAGGTGACAAAAAACAAACATCCTATGTGTATGACAAGGACGGCACCGAATTTGCCCTGTTGCACGGATACGAGAATCGTCAAACTGTTGAGTATTCTGAAATTCCCGATCTTGTTAAGAATACGTTCATTGCGGTGGAGGATAAGCGCTTTAACCAGCACATTGGTGTTGACCCGATTCGGATTATCGGCTCTGCTCTGAATGATATTCGAACCAGAAGCACTCGAGAAGGGGCTAGTACTATTACTATTCAGCTTGCAAGTAACGCCTTTGTCTCAAACCCTAACGAGAAAAAATTCACTCGAAAAATGCAGGTAAAGATTCAAGAAGCAGTCCTTGCCATCCAACTGGAACGCGAATACACCAAAGAAGAAATCCTAACCTTTTATCTCAATAAAATCTTTCTTGGTGAATCATCGTTTGGAATTCAAGCTGCTGCCAAAACTTATTTTGGCGCAGATCTTAAGGATCTAAAGCCAGCTGAAGTCGCTCTTTTGGCCGGGTTACCTCAGGCTCCCAGTCAATACAATCCTTATATTCATCCTGATTCTGCCAAAACTAGGCGTACCATTGTGCTCGGAGTAATGCGGGATGCTGGGATTATCTCCGCTGAAGAGTATAACACGGAGAAAGAGGCTCCCTTCACCTACGTTGAGGAAATGAAGAAAAATCGCGGTGGGGCTCAGAAAACTGCAGTAACCAATGCGAGCTACAAATTCCCTTATTTTGTCGATTATGTTATTGAAGAATTGGAAACCACTTATAGTTTAACTCCTGAACAAATTTTTAGTGGTGGATTACGTATTTATACTACGGTTGATCCAAAAATCCAAGGCGCTGCTGAAGCGGCTTTTGCTAACCCAGCCAATTTCCCCAAAAGCATCGACGATACAAAAGTCGAAGGGTCCATCACAATCATAGAGCCTTCGACAGGTGCCATTCAGGCTATGGTCGGTGGGCGGGACTATACTCCCCGAGGACTGAACAGAGCTTGGCAATCCAAGCGCCAACCCGGATCAACGATCAAACCCTTGGTTGTCTATGGCCCAGCCCTCGAGAAAGGTGGATATTTCCCTGGTACCGTTCTTGACGATATGCCAGTAACCTACGATGGTGGCAATGGCAAGTCTTGGGCACCTACTAACTTTGATACTGAGTCTAAAGGTTGGAAAGGCCTTATCCCCATGCGTTATGCCGTTGAACAATCTGTGAACATCTACGCCGTCAAACTCATGAGCCTTATCGGGGTCGATTACGGTTGGTCGTTTGGTAAAAATAATCTTGGACTCCCGCTTGAACCGGAAGATCGAGTCTTGAGTCTAGCCTTAGGGACTACTCATGTAACCACGCTGGACATGGCAACCGCCTATGGGATTTATGCTAATAACGGAGTTAAGGTGACTGATCACGCAGTCGTAAAAGTCTTGGATGCTAAAGGAAATACTGTGATCACGCCGAAAATTACAAAAAACCGAGTCATGAAGGAAACGACTGCCTATCTTGTCAATAGTATGTTACGAAGTGTAGTGACCAACGGAACAGGCGTCAGCGCTCAAATTGGGAACTGGGCTGTTGCAGGTAAAACTGGCACCACTTCGTTGGATCCTGCTAAATATGGCAATAAATCCGGTAATCCTGACGCCTGGTTTGCTGGATATACTCCGAACTACGCCGGTGTTGTTTGGATGGGCTACGATTCCGACCCTGATGGGCAGCATTATTTGCGCAGTGTCTATGGCGGGAGCTATCCTGCTCAGATCTGGAAGAGCGTTATGTCGGCAGCTCTTAAGGATCTCCCCGTTAAATCAAAGTTTGAACAGCCTTCAGGAATTATGAGTGGCACTTTTGATAAGAAGTCGGGACTCCTTCCCAGCAGTTTGACCCCCTCGGAATTCGTCGCTACGGAAATAGCAGCCCAAGGAGATTTTCCCACGCGAATTAGTGACGTCTGGTTTCAAAAAGATGTCGACGCTGATTTTCCGACTATGTTAGCAACCCCAAGTTCGAAGAATACGTTAACCAAGACATTCTTGAATTTACCCGATCGTGATGCCTCGTGGACATGGCCCTCTAATGAGATCCCCTATAAACCGCCTACAGAGATGGCACCCGAGCCCGTTACCGATTCAATCCTTGATCCTGATCTTGATCCTTTAGCACCTCCCCAAGATACGATACCCCAGGAAACGTTGCTACCCGCACCCGTACTTGGACAAGTAAGTTACGATCCTAAAACCTCAAAGGTGACCATCCCTATCATTAACTGGTCAGGAAATGAGGTATATTCTACAATTGTCTATATTCAACGTCCTGGTCAACCTGTCGGAAGCATTCCAATTAAGATTTCAAAGGGGTCCCTTTCCTTTTCACTCGTGATAAACGATGAAGCTCCTAGTCCAGGTTCTTACTTCTTCCGTGCCGCCTTTAAAAAGTCAAGAGAATCAGAGGCCGGACCGTCTTCGAATAGCGTAAAATTAATACTCACTTAATCTAAGGCCTTAACATGTGGCTATACAAAACAACACTGTATCTCCAAAGGATACAGTGTTGTTTTTATGTTTCATTAAATATTAATTTAGGGTTTATTACTTCAATTCAACAACCGTGACTCCTGAGTCCCCTTCTCCATATTCCCCAATCCTGAAACTGCGAACATGCGGGTGTCCTCTCAAGAAATCCTGAATCCCCGCGCGCATAGCCCCTGTACCCTTGCCATGAATGACGTAAATTAGACCGATACCTCCGAGAACGGCGTCATCAAGATACTTGTCTAAGGCTTCCGTACCCTCCTCAACAAGCATTCCTCTTAGATCAATCTCACTGCGGATGTCCTCCGCCTTTCGAAGTCCAATCCCCATTTCTCTTGAATATTTGGGTGTGGTCTTCTTCTCCTCCTGAGCTAATTTCAATTCTGACAGTGGCACCATTACTTTCATGATCCCCGCTTGAACTAGGACATCGCCATTAGCATTAGGGAGTTTAATAACTTGCCCTTTCTGCCTAAGCTTCGTCAACTGCACGGTCTGCCCAAGCATGATCTGGTCAGCTCTCAATTCGCTTCCTGAGCGTTTCACTGGCCGGCCTTGATCCAGTTTCGCTGAAGCCCGTCGGAATCCTTGACGGGCCTTTTCAATATCCTGCTGCTGTTTAGTCTCTTTTTTTAGAGCCGTTTTTAACTCTTCGATTAAAGCCTCTGCTTCACGTTTCGCCCCCCGAATGATTCCGCTGGCTTCATCCTTAGCCAAGGCTAACAAGAGTTCGTATTCTTCATCTAAACGAATCGTCTTTTCTTCTAAAGCCTTACTTTGGTTCTCGACCGCTTGCCGACCCGTGGCAGCTTTTTGCTTTTCTAACTCAATTTCTCGGTGGGTTTCTCCTAAATTTTCAATGAGATCGGCCACCTGCATTTCCCGCTCCGTCACAAACGTATTCGCTTTTTCGAGGACTTGCTCGCTCAAACCCAGCCTTCCAGCAATCGTAAACGCATTACTTTTACCGGGTATCCCGATTAATAGCTTATATGTGGGACGTAAAGTCTCCGTATCAAACTCCACTGAAGCATTCTTAACTCGCGGGGTTTCGTAAGCAAACGTCTTTAATGCCCCATAGTGAGTCGTGGATACCGTTCGGCAACCTCGTTCATGCAATTCCGCTAAAATCCCCATTGCCAAGGCTGCCCCTTCTGTTGGGTCGGTCCCAGCCCCCACCTCATCGAGCAAGACCAAGGAACATCCGTCTGAGCAGTTAATGATTTCGACGATATTTTTCATGTGCCCTGAGAAGGTACTTAAGGATTGCTCGACACTTTGTTCATCCCCAATGTCTGCAAAGATCTGGGTAAATACTCCCATGCGAGAGTCACTTTCCGCGGGAATGTGGAGACCAGACTGATTCATGGCCGCCATAAGGCCGACTACCTTTAGGGCCACCGTTTTTCCCCCAGTGTTTGGCCCGGTAATCACTAACGTATCGAAATCAAGCCCCAATTCCAAAGAAAGCGGAACAACTTTTCCACCGATTAACGGATGTCTTGCCTGAACTAATTTCATTTGTTGCCCTGAGAGCAATTCTGGTGCACCTGCGTTCATCGCCACACTTAAATGCGCTTTGGCAACCACTAAATCTAATTGAGACAAAACTTCGTGAATATCCGCAACGGCATCCGCTCGTACCTCAATTTGAGCAGAAAGCATTTGCAGAATTCGCTGGACTTCCCGTTGTTCTTTTAAAATAACTTCACGAAGCTCATTACCCAACTGAACGACAGGCATAGGTTCGATAAACAAGGTTGCTCCGCTCGCCGATTGATCGTGGACAATACCGGGAAACGCGGTGCGGTATTCCTGCTTGACCGGTACAACGTAACGATCGGAACGTTGCGTAATAATAGGGTCTTGGAGCATCTTCTGATAGCTTGAGTTGCGCAAAGTCCCTTCCAAACTTTCTCGAATGCGGTGCTGCAGGCGGTTTACCGCTCGCCTAAAGTCCGCTAGTTCTGAGGAAGCATTATCAGCAACCTTGCCATCTTCCGAGATGCAGCTGGAGATCTCATCCTCAAGATCCTTTTGTGGTTCAATGGGTAACGCAATATCCCACAATCTAGAAAATTGTTCTCTGGATTCCATAAGGAGTTGTTTTATTTTCCGTCCTACTCCTAATGTATCGCGAATCTCAAGTAGTTCTTCTCCATGTATTACTCCACCGCGTAGACAGCGCTCGATATAGGGACGGATTTCTTTAGCCCCTCGAACTGAAAAAAGAGGATTTCCACGTAAGAGATCCTTTCCCTCGTCCGTTTCTTGTAACCCCAAGCGAACCAATTCCAAATCAACAAAGGGTTTTAAACCAATAGCCAGTTCCTTGGCCCTTGGTAAGATACAATAATCCGCCAAACGTGACAATACTTTTGGAAAATCCAGTTTACTTAGAACTTTATCTTCGATTCCCATAGTTCCTCCTCTATTCATTCAAACCCATAATAAATATATAAAACTCGTATTAATCAATTATTCAGGTCAGACGGTCCAACGAATGCTCAAGCCATCGTTAGCGCTATGAACCTATAACACTCCCCTGAAGAAATGCCCTTTTGTGAAACCTTCTGGGAAAAGAGCCGCTAACTCATTCATCCCTTCATCTGACGTCACTGCGCCCCTCTTGCCTCCCTGTAAGGTATCCCACGCCTCACTAAATAGACGCACAATCTGTCGAACTTGGCTGGGAGATTGCCGAGTCAATTGAAGACGAACGGTCGAAACCCCCATACGCCGAATCTGAGCAAGTTCTTCATAAAGATTAAGAATCTTAACATTGAAAAGATGCATCCGACACTCCTGGTCTGTCTCCACGGGAAAATCATAACGCATGCGATCACGGAGGTAATGCGGTTCTTTCACGCAGGTTCCGGCACAGTGTTCTCCATTTTTTCCGCCCAGCGTTGCCCCTACCGGACAATATTCGCTCACCATCATTTCCAGATCTCCGAAGGAGATCACTTCCACCCCTGGCCATTTAGCTAAAGGAGCAAGTTGTTCGTGGTGCAGTTCTGGGGAAAGTGTCACCTTTTTGGCACCCAGACGCAAAAAATGAGCTAAGCTGGCTTCGTTAAACACATTTAAAGAGTAATCTACTTCAAATTCCCAATCCGGATCTATCCCCTTCAGGATCTCCAGTTCTCCGAGGTTGGCAACCATCACTTTCGGTTTTTCCACCCATTCCTTCGCTTTTCTTAGTGCTGCTAAAAGCTGTTTACTCTGATCCTGATTTAAGATACGGGGTAACCGCCATACACAATCAATTCCCTGCTTACGGCACCTCTCAAAACTATTTCGAATTTCTTCCAGCGTAAACCCTCGCCGAGAACGCCAATGCTCTCCACCAATGAGAACTCGTTTAGCTCCTGCTTGAATGGCCGCTTGCAGTGTTTCCGGATCGCTCACAGCCACCGAAACCTGGGGAATGACACTCTCGTTAGTCTGTAAGCCTGCCCTTTCCTCTGCTTGACGATGTTTCCAGCGTTCTACCCTTTGACGATAGGTTTGTCGGTCAAGCATTTGCCTAGGGCTGTCCTGAAGTAATTCTTCAACCACTAAGCGACGCATTTCATTCAAGTCACTGACTGGAAGCATGATGCCCTCATCGATTTCTAACTCCAACTTATCGAGCCAAAAGGGAGTCGTCCCTAATCGCCCTAACTGTTGGAAAGCGTAGTCCCACGTCAGTGGTCTTTTCAAGGCTTTTTGAGCAGGGTTCGTCGAATAAACGGTAGCGCTACGATCGCTGTCTATAACCTCTAGACGCAATTTTTCTCCAAGCTGCCCCGACAGACGCAGGTTCAACGGGTTTTTGCGTTGCTCTCGCCCCTCTTGAAAGCTTAAGCGAGCCTTTTCCATGAGTAAGGCGTCATTAGTCTTAAAAACACGGTCTCCCGGCTGTGCAATTCCCGAAAATTCTATCTGGACAGTTTCCCCCGGTAATCCTTCAATGACCTCTGTTTGATCCTTCCAGATCAGGCCAACGGTTACCCCTTCTCGCCCACGCCCTGTCCAGAATTCGATTCCATCCCCAGGGTGCAAAGCAGCCTCTAGTTTGAGCGATAATCGCCCAGCATCTAAGCGTGCCACTCGACCGAGACGTGTCCCCCGATTGTTCGGACGGCTATAACTCATAAGTTCTGCGCCGAGGTTTTGCCTTAAATACCCGCTTGTAAACTCTCGATTAAACACCTGCAATAATTCCTGATGCTCACCAGTGGTTAACAAGGGAGTAACTGCACTACCTTCTCGCCGGTCTCCGAGCCGATCTATAGCTTGCCGGTAAAGACGAATGACAGTCGCTACATACTCTGGTCGTTTCATTCTACCCTCAACTTTAAGAGAATGAACCCCAACTTGCTTTAATTCTGCCAATTCCTCAGCTAAATTCAAATCCCGAGGGCTTAATAAGTGTTCCCCAGTGTTTTTCTGGACTAAAAGGTTCTCTTTACCTTCATTAACGAGCTGATACGTCATCCGGCAGGGTTGAGCGCAAGTACCGCGATTTCCGCTCCGCCCTCCAATAAAGCTCGACATTAGGCATTGTCCGGAATAACCGATACAAAGTGCGCCATGCACAAACACTTCAAGATCTAGTGGCGTCTTTTCAGCAATCTCCTGCATTTCAGTCGCCGAGGTCTCCCTTGCCAAGACTACACGGCTAAAGCCAAGGGACTCGAGATGTTGAACTCCCCAGCTTGTATTCACGGTCATTTGTGTGCTCGCATGGGTTTCCATTTCCGGAAGAATCGTATGAATTAATTCCGCGACCCCAACATCTTGCAAGATCACGGCATCGACACCTATTTCATGTAAGGCGTAAAGATAGTTCATCAATTCCTGAAACTCCTGGTCTGCAATAAGGATATTGACTGTCACATACACCTTAACCTGCCGTTCATGAGCATAACGAACGGCCTTTTGCAGCTCTTCTATCTCAAAATTTGCAGCACTTGCCCTAGCACTAAAGCTTTTCCCTCCGAGGTAAACCGCATCTGCGCCGTTTTCTACCGCCGCCTTAAAGGCTTCGTAACTACCTGCCGGAGCCAAAAGCTCTAGCGGTCGGGATTGTTCTTTTATTATTTCATCCATGTCATTTACTTCCTCTGTTTCTACAATGTGAACATATTTAAATATCCATCTCTGCTAAGGCTGGACAATAACTTTATTATAATTGTTTAATTTTGATTTGTACAATTAGTACTCTTTAAAACCAAATACAGCAGAAACCCTCTTTCAACAAGGCTTTTGTATTTTTTCAAAACTCTAGAAGCACGGTATAACCTAGACCTTTTATTCTACACAAAGGTAGTGGCAATTCATGAATTGCCACTACTGTTTTTGATCTCGATAAACCCTATTAAAATATCAACTACTTCTTCTAGGATGTCTCTTGGTGCTTTTTCCTGAAAGGATACATTTCTAGCTTGTATATCTAAAGCTTTTACCTGTTCGCACATTATAAATCCTGTTGTTTTGGTTCTTTCATCTAATTCTACGTGCAGGGGAAATTCTCTATTCGTGTTAGTAATCGGGCATACCATGGCAATATTAGTAAATTGATTATAGGTGTTATTACTAACAACCAATGCAGGCCTTTTCCCCCTTTGTTCATGCCCTGCTTGAGGGTCAAATTCTAAAAATACAATGTCCCCATGCTCTGGTATATATCCCATTAGAATACCTCTTCAGCTACTGTCTTCCCGGTATCCCATTCACTACACCTATAATCACCACCACTATATTCAGCGATTCTTTCTTCTAAAGTTCTGTGTTTTTTTACGGGAACAATAACTAGGTTGCCATCTTGTACTTTTATTTCTACTTTATCATTTTCATGGAGTTCAGCCATTTCGAGAATAGCCTTAGGAAGTCTTATAGCCTGGCTATTTCCCCACTTTTGGATTGTAGTATACATTTGCATCACCTCTTATTAATAAGTATATACATAGTATATACTATCGTCAATTGTAATTATCACTATTCATCATACTCTAATTGCGAGAACCTGATGATATACTATAAATACAATCCCGAACTATTAACATATGCCCAATTTAAAACAGCTTCCAAACGTGTGCTTACCCCAAATTTAAGTAGAATATTATTAACGTGAAATTCTACAGTTCGTACATTAATGCCTAAAGCTGAAGCAATTTCTTTGTTATGCAAGCCTTTTGATACTAATTCTATTACTTCTATTTCCCTTTTAGTGAGTAGATTACGTAGCGTTTCTACAGGCTGCACCGGGAAATGCAAGTTATTATTCTTATTTACAGGTTGAAGGAAGGCCTCTAATCCTTGGGAAAAATAGACTCCATCTTGATAAACCCTTAATATTCCCTGAATCATTTCCTTTACAGAACAGTCTTTAAGTAAAAAACCATTGGCACCCTTACTAATTGACTTAGTAACGTATCCTTGTGGTTTCTGTCCCGTCAGCATAAGAATCTTTACTCTGTTATTAACCTTTTTTATCTTATCTATTAAATCAGTACCCCAGGTATCTGGGAGATTGATATCTAACAATACGACGTCCGGTTTAGTTCCACTCATTAATTTCATACATTCTATTCCGTTCTTGGCAATTCCAACTACCAAAATACGGGGTTCAAACGATAACAAGGAGACAGTTCCTTCTGCAAAAAGCGTATGATCATCGACTATCACTACTTTTACTTTTTGTAATTCATCAGAATTAATGGACATCTCTATCCCCTCCTCTATCCAAAAATTCTTTAATTTTCTTTTTGGGCTCTTCAACTATTTCTTCCATGTTTATTTAACCTATATGATCGGGATGACAGCTTTGAGCATCGTGCCCCGATGAATTTCCGAACTGATTTGAAGATTACCACCTAAGCTTTCTATTCTTTCTTTCATTCCAACTATGCCAAAATGGTCACTCGTCAGCGACCAATCATCTATCTTGATAGTATAGAAACCTTTACCCGAGTCTCTAACAGTCAGTTCAAGGTTAGATTCGGTCATCTCGATGAACAGCTTTATCTTGTTAGAACCTGAGTGTTTCACGGCATTCATAATCCCTTCCTGCAAAAAACGGTAGGCAGCTAATTCTACCTCCTCCTTATAGCGGTCTTCTCGGTTAAAGCCTACCGTCTCTAAGGAAATAATAGATAGTTCTTTCAGCATTATTTCTTCGCACATTAATTCGACGGCAGTAAGCAATCCCAAATCAGTTAAGGAGGGCGGTCGTAAATCATTCGATATTACACGAAGTTCAAAATTCAAGTTCTCTACTAGCTCCCGCATATGAGAAATTGCCTTTGCCGTTTTGCTTTCGGTTGGGCATTCTTCAATAAGGTATTTTAACCACCGATTCAAGTCTAGCCCTAATTGCAAAGGTCCATTGTTTATATCGCTGGCTATTAATTTTCGCTCTTTCTCAAGACTTCTAACCAAAGAGGTAGTAATTCCTTGCAGCCCCTGATTCCTTCGTTGTGAGTCTTGTGATCTTTGAGCAAGGAATTCTATTTCTTTCGACAGTTCCTTGATGACAAACGTCGTTATTAAACGTTGGGCCAATTGACTCGAGATTAGCGTAATTAAGGGCAGTTCATCTCGTTCAAATTTGACATGAGAATAATGATGGCCCAAAAATATACCACAATAAAAATCGTCAGAAACGACGGGAATATAGATCTCAGCAGGAAAACTCTCAGGAAGTATTTTTGCTTCTAAGTTAACCCTATTATCCGCTTGGAAAAATTCCTCCAGTTCGATTTGTTGGCTTGGTTTTTCCAAAAACATTCCGTGAGCCTTCTTTAGGTATCCTCCTTTACCATCTTCAACGACAATAAAAGCCCCCTCAATCGATAGGCTTTTCACCACTTCTTCTAATATTCTGTCCTCTTCATTTATTGAAGTCAGGCTTTCGTTTAACTTCAGAACTCGTTCTCTAAAACCTTTGTTTCCATAAAAAAAATCAAATTTTTCCAATAAATTTCTTATCATAGCTCGCATAAAGCTAATACAGACTATAAATAGTATCGTTAAAAATAGCGAAGCAATATACACCTCAAGATTTAAGGTCTTTACTACTTTCAAAAAGTAAAGTACATACGAGAGAACGAAACTAATAATCACTCCCACAATGAAAAATGATAATATTGTCCCTAAGAGCCGACGGCTATCTGGTAAATATTTATTGACTATGACATAATACCAAGCGACTGGCACAACGGAAAGAAACAAGGAACTGAAGTCAGAGTACCTTATAGGTTGAATGTTAAATAACTGAGGGACAGCCGTCAATAAAACAAATGGAAAGAACCCTATTACCATACTCATAAAAAGGATACCCGTTTGGTTTCTTTCCGGGCTTTCTTTGGGCAGCTTTATTAGCGAACCTAGATTCCAGAGTGCTAAAAGTAGGGCAATAATAACAGTTGATAATACTAGTTTTCTTAATAAACTTACATTGTTGATGATACCAATAGATTGTAAAATAGTAAAAATAATTATGATAATAGATATAATTGTGACCATATAAATGCTGAACTGGTTTACTCGGTTTCTTTTTTCTCTTGGAAAAATCGAGACTAGATTAATAAGGAATATAGGTACTAATGACATGCTCATATACTCTAACTCCCTAGCAAAAAACAAACAACGACCTGAAGCTGGAACAAATACTATCGCCAAACCGATAATCCAGTTAAACCAAAATATTGAACGTGCTTGAGCCAGGAAAGGACGCTTAAACCATGTCATAAACCCCAACAGCCAGAAAACAAAGCCCAAAATTTGCAGAGGTACTTCTTTTAAGTTTCTCAGCGGATCCGTACTAATTTGTAATTTAATTAAGTTATCTGTTGGCTGACCCGGCCTGCGGAATTCTATTGAAGATGCTCCTTCTACTTGACTCCATTTTTGGGCTAGGCTGTATTTACTTGGAACATCTTCGTTAATTTTTAGGACTATGTCTCCGACTCTCACCCCTGCTAGGTACCCTTCACCATACGGATCGCTGGCGATCACAAGCCATTGTCCATTAACGTTCTCGATGTTAAGGCCAATATAAGGATGATTTATAGTAACTATAAAATATACGAGTCCTAATACGATAAAAGCAACACTTGCAATGTAATATGCTTGCCGTCTAAACACATTCTTCAACAAGTTTGATCAACTTCTCCTTGCCTTTTTCCATAACAGGTATTGCTATCATGATGTCCATGGCTTTTTGGCGAAAGATTTCGTACATAACTTTACAGTAATGGGCAACTCCTTCATCGATGGCTATTTGTTTTAGATAGTCTCGTTCTTCGTCTCCAAACCTTTGTAATCCTTGGCCTTGCAGTTGAGTTAGTGCCTGGAACCGCTCGGGCTGCTTCTTGAGGATACTTAAAAGATAGACATAAGGCAGGGTTTTCGTATTATTAAGGAAATCTTTTTTTGTTCGAAATCTAAGAAATCATTTAGATCGTTTCTGATTTGGCTCATTATCCCAAGGTTTGTTCCAAACTGCTCTAATTGCAAGACTAACGATTCTGACGCACCGCCTAAGGTTGCCCCAATTTTACAGGCACAGGCCGTTAAGCTTCCCGACTTTCGCTTGACTAGCTCAAAATATTGTTCTAGAGTAACTTGCTCCCTACTATCATACTGGAACTCCTGGAATTGACCATCAATAGCACTTATTCCCGTACGATTTAAGATTGTGCTAACTTCTCGAAATCGCCCATTATCTGGTATATTGGACACTGCCTCATAGCTTAGCATAAGTAGACAAATGGCTAAGTTTAGAGCGTTAGCATTGCTGAGTTTGCGCCAGGGTAACTCATCATTGTCCTGATCCTGAATATCATCAAAAATATCTGCCGCCAGTGCAAATAGTTCCATCCCTATTGCTCCTGGCAGCGCAAATTCAGGTTCCCCGCTTATACACTCACAACTTAATAAAGTTAAGTTTGCCCACGGAAATAATTCACCAGTCTTGCCTTCAGCGTTAAGCGTGGACTTGATCAGGTGTAACAATTCTGCATTCAGTTGAGCTCTGGTCAGAATTTCATTTATTTCTGTGGAAATAGTTTGATCAAACTGAAGGCTCATCTTTTTTAATCCCACTTTACCAAAGGAAAAGCTTCAATCGTTAAGGTGCCTTCTGATACCTCGTACTTGGAAAATACGTTTTGAATGATCGTAAATTCATGAGTCTTTAGTTCTGTTGAAGGCAGTCCGTTTTCTAACGACAACAAATTTTTCGGGTTCTTGACTAGGCCGTTGACCAGTTCTGCAATACTATCATAGCTCATTTTTCATAACACCCTTTCTTATTCTGTTAACAAACAGCATTTACTCATTTTCCTAATTTTTTAAGGTTAAAGGATTTTAGATATTTCAATTATTTCTTCTTTAACTATCTCTAATGACAGTGCAACATCCCTTACTAAAGAGTGAACCCCAGATATGGCGCATTTATCATTCGATAGGCACCCCTCCTTCGGTTTCTCCATTTTTACTCAATTCTACTTATAACTTCCTTTTCCTGCTATGAAATTTAGCTTATACTGTCGTACCATGACAAAAGAATGCTTTATTGAAGAAAATCGACTGTGAGGGCTCCTTTCTTCTTCCCCTATCACCAGTAACGTACAGATTTGCATTAGAAATCTCCTTAAAAATTGCCGAAATTCCAAATCTCGATCCAAAGCCCTTGAGCTCTTTGTCGTTGCAAAAATCTATTTTACCCCTAAATTCTGCTCCTAACTTTCTGAAAAATTGTATTCAGTTAAAAACCAAACCCCTCAGATGCTTTCTTTTCGCTCTGAGGGGTTGTCGTACGTTCCATTCATTTTATCAAAGTCAGCAAGAAGACCCCGACTTCAAAACTCCGCAGTGTTTAAGTGGGGGATGATTGCGTTCCCCTACATAACTTTGTTGAGTCATAGGTTTTCAATTTGCCAGTCTATGGGGGTTTTCCCCATGGAAATTAAATAATTGTTGGTTCTAGAAAAGGGTTTACTCCCCAGAAAACCGCGAGACGCCGAGAGCGGACTAGGGTGGGGGGATTTTATGATAGTGTGGCTGGGGTTAGTTATTATGCCCGACTTGGAAAGAGCATTGTTTCCCCATAATATAAAGACGATCGGATCCTGACGTTCGTTTAACAATGTAATCACCTGGTCTGTAAAGGTCTCCCACCCCATATTTCGATGCGAGTTTGCCTGTCCAGCCCTCACGGTCAGTGCTGTGTTTAATAATAGCACTCCTTGATCTGCCCACTTTTTTAAATAGCCATTATTCGGAATAAAGCAATTCAAATCACTCTTAAGTTCTTTGAAAATATTTAGCAAGGATGGCGGCGGAGCTATTCCTGGTTCTACTGAAAAACTTAGCCCATGGGCCTGATTGGGTCCATGGTAGGGGTCTTGTCCTAAAATAACTACCTTGATATCTTTATAAGCAGTGTAATGAAGGGCATTAAATAGATCATGCATATCCGGGTAAATTACCTTAGTCTTGTATTCCGTTATCAAATACTGCCTTAATTTTTGATAGTATTCTTTACTGAACTCATCATACAATAGGCTTTGCCAGTCATTATTAAAAATAATCATCTTATCACCCAGATAAATTATATCATATTTAGGTAAAGGAACTAGCCCCCAGCCTCAATTCTTCTATTCAATCATTACTTAGCAAATCAATGCCTTGAAATACTGAGTGCTTCTTCAAGGGTATCCCATCTCCTCTTTAGTTGAGCGAGTTGACTTAACCTCTCAGCCTACTCTCCGATGTTTTCCTCGCATTTGTAGAAACATCTTTGCAGAGAACATTTTCCTTAGATCTCCCGATAGCATGTAATCAGTAACTATACCCGCAATTAACCCCCAAAAAGGTGATCCAACTCCGGCAATTGAGATACCGGATAAAGTAACCAGAAAAGTTATCAGAGCCGCCTCCTTTTTTTCCTCACCCTGCATTGCAGAGGTAAGACTTGAACCTATTGATCCAAATAGTGCTAATCCCGTTATTACAATAATCAATTCACTAGGGAAGATCGCAAAAACAGAAACAATAGTTGCCCCGAAAATGCCAAAAATCAGATAAAAAAGACCCGCAGAAATTCCAGCAATATATCGTCTATCCGGATCATGATGGGCCTCCTTCCCTGTACAGATCGCAGCTATTAGGGCAGATAAATTGATTCCATGGGCTCCAAACGGAGCGAAGAGGATTGATGCGGCCCCCGTAGCAATAATGAGTGGATTTGCTGGAGTATTGTATCCATCAGCCCTTAGTACCCCGAGGCCCGTGGCATTTTGCGAGGCCATCGTTACAATACAGAGTGGTATTCCTAACCCTATTAGCGAACTAAGTGAAAATGTCGGCTTTGTAAAGATGGGTTGGACAAGAAAAACTCTGGCCCCTTCTAAGTTTACTATGCCTAGACTATAAGAAATCAAGAGACCCAGGAGCAAACTCGTAACGACAGCATAGCGTGGAAACCAGCGCTTGGATACTAGATAACCCAATATCATGGGTAGCGCTAACATAGGCAACTGTTTTAAAGAAACAAAAACATCTACCCCAAACTTAAGTAGAATCCCCGCGAGCATTGCTGTAATGATTGCGTAAGGGATCCGTTTCATAAAGGAGGAAAAAAGACCTGTGAATCCGAGTATCGTAATAAGTATCCCGGAAAAAATAAATGCGCCAATGGAGTCTGAATAGGCATAAGCACTCCAACCTGAGATTAACATTACAGCCCCTGGTGTTGACCATGCAGTAATCACTGGTGCCTTGAATCGAAGACTTAAAATAATGGACGTCAGACCACTTGCGATAGAAATCGCCCATATCCACGATGATAGATGTAGATTGCTTAAGTTAGCGACTTTTGCCGCTTGGAAAATCAGCAGTACAGGTCCTGCAAACCCAACAGTAACAGCAATTAGCCCAGCGACAATAGCGGAGATCGAAGCATCTGATTTTATTTGTCTAAAAAATACTACAAAAGAATTCATTTTAACAATACCTTTCAAACTTTATATTGAGCGCTATAACGCACATCTGGATAGAGTATATCACGTGTGCGTTATAGCGCTCAATAGCTTTAGAAAATAATCTTTTTGATTTTTTTCTTAGGAAAAGTTCATATACTAACTGGCAGAAGTCGATTAAACTTTTTCCTATGAGAATAGCGTTTTTACATCATCAATGGTAGGTGCCGCGTTAGGAGCATCCGGTCTGACTAGGGCATAATAAAACACGACTTAACAGGTGTTAGTCGTGTTTTATTACATATCTACAGCGAAATTTTCTTCAGGGAAAATAGTAAATTAAATGATGAAAACTGGTGAGTTGATCGGAAAGATTGAGATAAATGTGTTCTTTATTGGCCAGATACCGGATCGCATCCCCTTTATTTAGCCTATATACATTCTCACCGATAACTATTTCTAAGGTACCCTCAATCAGACTAATATACTCTTCAACCCCCTCATCATGAGGGGGTGATCTATGACTACAGCCTGGTTCAAGTTCTATGATAAACGCTTCAAAGCCCCTATTGATATCAAAAATGAATTGAGGATAGATTCTCATCTGCCCATTCTCTTCAATGATAGGGGTTATTTCTGAGTGGTGTATTAAGAGAGTCTCTTTACCTTCCTCCCCATTTGCTAACAGGGAGGAAAATGAGACTTTTAGACCGGTCGCTATTTTCCAAAGAGTGTTTATTGTAGGAGTAGATTCTCCTCTTTCGATCTGCCCTAACATTGCTTTGCTGACACTCGTTAACTCGGCTACTTTGTCTAAACTCAGTCGCCGTTTTTTTCTAACACTATTTAAGTTTTTTCCAATAGTAAATCTCATTTTCGGTACTCCATGCTACTCAGTTTTTTCTCCAAGTAGCTGCATTAAGGTCTCTTGTTCTTCTTTCAGCTTTGCAAGTTCATCGGCTAGATTCAGGGCAGTCAAAATTGCAACCTGGTGAGCACTCAAGCGAGGTAGCCTTTGCGCAATCAGACGCATCTTGTTATCGACATCATGGGCTAACCCTAGGATATATGATGCTGTCCCATCACCGCGGACCACATGCTTTTCCCCAAAAATCTCAACGCTGATTTTGACTGATTCATGTGCCACAAATTCCCCTCGCTCTCTTTTTGTCTTACTATTTCTCTATTTTCGCCACTCCGCGCCAAACTCCTGCTGAATTCCGTCTAAGATGCGCGAATTCAGCAGGTTTACTTCCTCATCCGTTAAAGTCCGTTCTAAGGATTGGTAACGTAATGAGAACGCTAAGCTTTTGTGATCGTCAGGGATAGGCTTTCCAGTATAGACATCAAAGATCTTGACTTGTTGCAATAATTCCCCACCGAGCTTGCGTATCTTAGCCATTACCGCCTCAGCCGAAATTTCCATAGACACGACGACAGCCAAATCTCTTTGTATCGCTGGAAAACGCGGGATGGAGTAAGCACGAACGGTTTGTCTCATCTGCTCGATCATTGGAGTCAACTCTAATTCAAAGACGACCACCCGCTCAAGCCCCCACTCCTTTTCCAGAGATGGATGTAGTTCACCAAGGAATCCTATGCATTGATTCTTCAAATAGATATCGGCTGAACGCCCTGGGTGTAGCAAATTTTTACTTTCTGCTACACGATACTCTAATTTAAGTCCAAATCCCAAGGCCATTTCTTCTACGATACCCTTCAGATAGTAAAAATCCTTATTGACTGGCTGATTAAGCCAATGCCTTCCGCTCTTACCCACCGCAACTCCGGCCACACGCAATTCTTCTCGTGGAAGCTCCCGCAAGGGTTGTTCTTCTCCCCAATACGTATTCCCTATCTCAAAAATACTTACTTCCATGTTGCGGCGTGCTACATTGCGAGCTGCTACATCAAGGAGTCCCGGTACTAAAGAGGTGCGCATGACACTGAGTTCATCCCGCAAGGGATTAAGCAATGGAATTGAATGTTGGGCACTTCCCCATTGTGCATCCGATTCTGCGCGAGTAAAGGTATATGTCAGTACCTCATCCATTCCAGATTGTACTAGGGTTCTTCGCAAGCGGCGGCGGAATTCCTGCTCTGGGGTTCTACTGCCTTGAGTCAGATCTCCTTGTGGCAGGGTTGTCGGGATTTTATCATAACCGATTAAGCGGGCCACTTCTTCCATGAGATCTTCTTCGATCTCAATGTCCGAGCGGTAAGCTGGAATCTCGACCTGGAATAATCCTTTTTGTTGCTTATACTCAAAGTTCAAATCCTCCAGGACTTGACGTATCTCATCTGTCTTAAGTATCACACCTAGCACGGTTGAGGCATGCTCTGCTGAGAGGCTGACTTGACGGGCAGAGGGAAGCTTCTTCACTTCATCGACGAAGGCAACAGGACGGCCAGCCCCTAATTCAAGGAGCAAATCACAAACTCGGCCGAGTGTAGCCACGCTTCCGTGAGCATTAAGACCCTTTTCAAAGCGATTAGAGGCCTCCGACCTGAGCCCTAAACGACGACTGGTGCGGCGAATGCTGACCTGAGAAAAATGAGCGGATTCAATCATCAGCCGCTTGGTATCCTTCGTCACTTCACTATCTAGGCCACCCATAACGCCAGCCAACCCCAAAGGAACGTGGTCATCTGCAATAAGCAAGGTGTCTACTTGAAGGTTCCGCTCCACTCCATCTAAGGTGACGATTTTTTCCCCCGGATACGCACATCGGACGTGAACATCCCCCTGTATCTTATCTCGGTCGAAAGCATGCAGTGGTTGCCCCATTTCCATCATGCAGTAATTCGTAATATCGACAATATTATTAATGGGACGAACTCCTGCGGCCTTCAACCGTCTCTGCATCCATTCTGGAGAAGGTTCTATATGAACATCTTCAACCACTAGACCTGCATATCGCCAGCATAACTCTTCATCTTCGATGACAATCCGTAGATCCGTAGCCGTTGGTAGGGACAGCTCTTGATGGTGGTCCGCCCATTTGGGCAAATGGGGCTTTTTCCTGGTAAGAGAAGCGACTTCACGAGCAACATTGATCATAGCTAAACAATCTGGTCGGTTCGGATAAAGTTCTAAGTCCAAGACACTATCTTCACGTCCTAAATAACTGCCAAAGTTCTCTCCGACGGGTGCCTCAGGTGACAAAATCAGAATTCCGTCCTTACTGCGCTCTAATCCTACTGTCTCATCCAGCAAAAGCTCCTCACGGGAACATAGCATACCCAAGGAGACAACTCCTCTAAGTTTTGACTTCCGAATAGAAAGCTCATTGGGAAGGGTCGCTCCCACCATGGCAACAGGAATCCGATCTCCAACTAATAAATTCTGAGCTCCAGTGACGATCGTCACCGATTCTTGACCCACATTCACGTCACAAACTAAAAGTCGATCGGCATCCGGATGCTTCGTAAGACTGACTAGTTCTCCGATCACCACTTTTTCGAAACCTTTATTTAGATTCTCGACACCCTCTACTTCAATCCCACCACGGGTTAGAGTTTCCGCTAATTGTTCGGCACTCTGATCGACATCCACCAGCTCACGCAACCACTCCATACTGACTTTCATGACATTTCCCCCTTAAAACTGCTGCAAAAAGCGCAAATCATTATCAAATAAGAGTCTCATATCTTCAATCCCAAACTTCAGCATGGCAATACGCTCAACTCCCATACCAAAGGCAAAACCCGTCACTTCTTTAGGATCGTATCCGCCTGCTTCTAAAACCTTTGGATGAACCATTCCTGACCCTAAGACTTCAATCCAGCCAGTTCCTTTACAGAGACGGCACCCTGCTCCCGCGCAAAGCATACAGGAAACATCCACTTCTGCACTGGGCTCTGTAAAGGGGAAAAAGCTGGGTCTTAAACGAATCTCTCTAGATTCCCCAAACATTTGGCGAGAGAAATTTAAGAGAATCCCCTTAAGGTCTGACATGCGAATCCCATGATCCACTACAAGTCCTTCTACCTGGTGGAACATCGGAGAATGGGTTGCATCATCATCATTTCGATAGACTTTTCCCGGAGCAATGATTTTTACGGGCAGTTGAGGAAAGAGCTTCTCCATGGTTCGAACCTGAACCGGAGAGGTTTGAGTGCGAAGTAAAATTTCTTCGGTAATATAGAAGGAATCCTGCATTTCACGAGCTGGATGCTCCTTCGGTAGATTAAGGGCTTCAAAGTTATAATAGTCTGACTCAATTTCGGGTCCTTCAGCAATTTGGAATCCCATACCTAAAAAGATATCTTCAATCTCTTCCATTACTTGTGTCAGAGGGTGATGATGTCCACGCGGAATACGCATTCCCGGTAATGTTATGTCGATGCGCTCCGAAGTCAACCTTTTCTCTAAGACGAAGGCTTCGAGCTCCGCACTACGCTCCTCCCAAGCTTGTTCTAAACGACTACGTACTTCATTAACCACTTGCCCCATAATCGGCCGTTCCTCAGGACTTAAGCTCCCCATTTGACGCAACATTGCAGTTAAAGTACCTTTTTTTCCGAGAATTTTCACTTTAAGCTCTTGGAGCGCTTCCGAACTCTCCAGCTCCTTCAGTACCCGTAACGTTTCCTCTCCAATGCGCTGTATTTCCTTTTTCAAGTTTAACCACCCTTTCCATTCAGACGCATTCCAACCCGATCCATCTCGGTGTCGTCGCCTTCGTTATATTGTTATTTTGTAAAAAGTCTTTAGATTTAGCTAAATAAAAAACACCCGCCCCCTGCGAAAGGGACGAGAGTTCATTCTCGCGGTACCACCCTAGTTTGACCAAACCGGCCACACTTAAGTTCCTGTTAACGGAGGAGACCGGGTCTACCTACAAATCAGCAGACCACTCCCAGGCGAATTTTTAACCTCTTCACATGATGAAGGAGGTGGGTATCTTCTTAGCTGGCTCACAGTCTAGGCCACGCCTCCCTGAAAAGAAAAGACTCCGTTTTAACCTGATCATCGTATTGTTATATGTAACTTTACAAAGAGTATGTTCACAGAAAATTATAGCATTCTCTACAAAGTTTTACAAGAAATCCCTTTGGCGTACAATTTCGTAGAGTAAGATACCCGTAGCCATGGCTACATTAAGGGACTCCACATTTTGAGCCATCGGTATCGTAACACGCTGAACATCCTCCGTTTTAAAGGATTGCGAAGGACCCTTGCCCTCATTCCCGACAATCAGCGCCAGTGGCCCCTCTGATAAGGTGGTGCGGTAAACCGCTTCTCCCTGGATATCCCCCATGAAGACACTCAAACCGTGTTGATGGCAAAATTCTAAGATATCCCCCGGTTGGCTTGAAGGCAGGAGAATTAGCGAAAAAATAGCCCCCATGGTGCTGCGCAATACTTTAGAATTATAGACATCTACCGTCCCTGGGGTCATACAGACATAACGGACTCCTGCCGCCAACGCTGTACGCAAAATTGCGCCCAAATTTCCCGGATCCTGAATACCATCAATAATTAGCAAGACTGTTTGCTGATCAATGGTTACCTCTGACCAGGAGTGATTGGTTTGGCGAACAACCGCTAAAATCCCTTGCGGTTCTTCTGTCGCACTCATCTTGCGCAGAACCCGCTCATCCACTTCCTCAAAAGGGATGCTTCGATCCCGTAACCCTTTTAGCAGAGACTGCCACTCTAGTGGCTCGCGGTCTAAACAAACATAGACCTTTTTGATCGGAGCATTTCTAGAAACTGCCTCCTCGACAAAGCGCCATCCTTCGACCACGAACAACTGAGCTTCTTCGCGAGCTTTACGTCGCTGTAAGGAGACAACATATTTTACCTGTTCATTCTGTAAAGACTCAATCATCCATGCACCTCCAGGAGCGAGTCAAGAAAGCTATACTTTCTGCCTAGTCCAAAAAGAGGATGCCTTCGCACCCTCTCTGTTTTAAGCCTTGATTTGTACCTTAGCAACATTGACAATTTCCGTAAACGCTGCAGCATCGCTGATTGCGAGTTCAGCCAGCATCTTGCGATTGACTGTAACTCCGGCTTTCTTCAAGCCGTCCATCATGCGACTATAGGATAAACCATTTATGCGGGCAGCTGCGTTGATTCTGGCGATCCAGAGCTTACGGAAGTTACCTTTGTTATCTTTTCTATGAGCATAGGAATAAGCTAAGGATTTTAGGACTTGTTCATTAGCTGGGCGGTAGAGTTTACTTTTTGCTCCACGGTATCCTTTAGCTAATTTTAATATTTTCTTGTGGCGAGCATGTTTGGTCATGCCTTTTTTTACACGGGCCATGTCAAAGACCTCCTTTTAACTCCAGTTTTTATAGATAAGCAATTAAATTTGCAATTCGTTTGGCATCAGATTTATGCATCACCGTAGATTTGCGCAAATTGCGTTTTGCCTTCGGCGACTTCTTCTCTAACATGTGGCTAGTGTATCCATGCATACGGATAATTTTGCCGGTTCCTGTTTTCTTAAAGCGCTTTGCTGCGCCTCGGTGGGTTTTCATTTTTGGCATTTCGTAATCCCCCTTTTGCTATTAATCGTGTTTGATTGAAGCTAAAATCATGATCATGTTTCGACCCTCAAGTTTTGCTTCGCGCTCAACCGTAGACTCGGCCTTACAAAACTCGGCGAGTCTTACGCATAAGGCTTTTCCAAGTTCCGGGTGGGTAACTTCCCTTCCACGGAACATGATCGTTACCTTTACTTTATCCCCCTCCAACAAAAAGCGTTGGGCGTTGCGGGCTTTGGTTTCGAAGTCGTGGTCCTCAATATTGGGACGTAACTTGACTTCTTTGATTTCCATGCTTTTTTGTTTTTTACGAGCTTCTTTGTCCCGTTTGGCTTGCTCGTATTTGTACTTGCCATAGTCCATTAGTTTGCAGACTGGGGGTTTGGCCGTCGGTGCAATCTCAACGAGATCTAACGATTTCTCGATTGCGAGGGCCAAGGCATCTCTAGTCGCCATGATCCCCAGTTGTTCCCCTTCTTCTCCGACGAGACGAACATCCCGAACCCGGATTTCGTCATTGAGTCTTAAGTCCTTGCTAATAAGAAACCACCTCCAAAAAATTTATCAGCTCAAAACAAAAAAGACGGATGAATTACCACCCGTCTTCTATACAATCACGAGCAAAAAATTAAGCTCAGGACCAGAAGATACCTTAACAACGAACGCCGTAAGGTGAGAAGCGGATGGCTTCTACTTGACTTAAGTATTTTACATCAAAAACTTTATCATGTCAATTCCTTATCTTCCCACCCAGAGCTGAAGCATGATTTTCTCCATTAATAAATAAACCAGGACAACATACCGCTGCCTTTCCCTCGGATCAGCACGAAATTTACTCGGGTTCCCTGCTTGCTGGTACACTGAACTTCGAATATACCCCATTCATTGCGGGAGTGAAAGAAACCTTTGACTTTTACAAATACTCAGCTTTAAAAAGGAGGTTTAAGCTGGTAACCACGTTCCATATCAATGTCATAATCGGGACTTTCTATTTGCCACCATTTCTTCACCGCTGACTTGTCCTGAGCCCAACGCATGTACGGATGATCCATTTCGTAGATTATACCATGCCGGATCCATTCCACTGTTTTCACATCCCAGGGCATAATATTGGCAAGGTTTACGTTTGGTCCGAACTCTTTGACCAGCCAAGCAATCAAGGGATGATTTGGCAAATTCCGGTCGTCCCACAATTCAAAGATCAGCTTTGTCGGGTCTATTGCTTTGGCCACTTCCAGTAGCTGCTTTTGTCCATGTTTGTTCTCCAACTGGGTACCTATCAAACCTCGTACAATCATCCCTTCCCAGTAGACATAGTCCGCACCGGCCTCAATCAACCCCAAAGCCTGCTCCAAAGTTCTTTCCACGGAAATTAAATCGCGAGACACTCTGGTCGGATCTTTCCACCACCATTTTTTTCCAACTTCACCCACAACAATAAAGTCCTCATCTTTAAACATTTTGACTTCATCTTGCATTTCTTGGAGCGTGGTCCCAGAACCATGGTTTTCCACTTCGACCTCGTTGATTCCCAATTGTTTTAGAAGCTTAATATACTCCTTAATGTTTTTTTGCGCTTTGGCGATCTCAAATTGGGTGCCGCCCAAGGCCACGCCCATGTCCATATTTCGAAACCCCTCAACTGCTTCTTGTACAATTTTAATATCGTGATGCCAGAAGGTGTCCAATAGCTTAATTCGATCCACGAGTTCCTGAAAAGGCTCTACGTATTTTGGTCCGTAATTGGCGACATCCATAATCAATACCATTGTAATTCCAGTTTTCCTGGGTTTGTGGGTACGTTCTGAATCGGCATCCAATTGATCCTGAAATTTTTTTAGTATTGGCAATAGTTCCATTTCAATATTCCCCTTCCTTGCTGTACCTTGTACGACGTAGCAAACTAAAACTCGTAGATATCACCAGGTTCAAGGATCACAACGCTGCCAGCTTTGTTGCTCTCCACTAAATTTTTAAATTCTTCCGGATTCTGATTGAGCAAAGGAAATGTGTTATAGTGAATGGGCACAGTAACCTTGGCAGAAACATATTCCGCAGCTATGGCTGCATCATTTGGCCCCATGACATAATTATCCCCGATGGGCAGCAGAGCCAGATCAATTTTATTCAGGCTTCCGATTAACTTCATATCCATAAACAATCCCGTGTCTCCCGCATGATAAATAAGCTTATCACCTAACTTCACCAGGAAACCGCAGGGACTTCCTGTATAGATACTACCCTGATCAGTCATAACAGCTGAGCCATGCCAGGCAGGTGTGAGCTTGATCCAACCAAACGGAAACTGGTGACTGCCACCGATATGCATCGCATGGGTTTTGGCACCCTGAGCTTCAAAGAAAGCTGCTAGTTCCGCCGTCCCTATAATGGGTACATCACACTGCTTGGCAATGGCCAAAGCATCTGTCATATGGTCAAAATGCCCATGCGTTACTAATACAGCATCGACTTTAACCTGGTTAGGTTTGAGCTTAGCCACCGGGTTGCCGCTTAGCCACGGGTCTACAATTACCCTGAAACCTCCTTCCTCGATAGTAACACAAGCGTGCCCGTTAAATGTGATTTTTGACATCCTCGTCTCTCCTTTCCCAATACAAAACACTTCACCCTGAACAATGTATTTAGTGCCTTATTCACAAGAAATATCCCGTAATGAGACATAATTAAGGGGGTGGCTCACACCATGATCTATCCACCCCACTACAGACTGGGCACAGGGGGCTTCTTTTTACGTCCACTTTAAGAAGGTCAAGCTTGAGCGCGTTATAGAGCAATAGCGCTTCCCAACCAGCAAGTCCCCATGACCAAGAATGTACTTAAGAACTTGGGTAGCCTGAATCATACCAATTACACCCGGTACCACACCAACAACTGGGATAGGTTTGCCAGGTGGGGTTGGCATATTAGGGGAGAGGCAATTGTAACACGGAGTTAATCTTGGAATTATAGTCATCATTTGCCCTTCAAAACCAGATACCGCGCCGTAAAAGAAAGCTTTATCAGAGTGTACGCACACCTGGTTCATCAGGAAACGGGCTGGGAAATTATCACTGCAATCAACGACCATGTCATAATCCATTACTGTCTGTTCGACGTTCTGTTGAGTTAATCTCATCGGCTAAGCAAGCACTTCTATGTCCGGGTTCAAATTCTTAAGGGCTAGCCGGGCAGATTCTGCCTTAGCCCGCCCGATATCTCCGTTCCTATGTAGAACCTGACGGTTCAGGTTGCACAGATCTATTGCATCACTGTCCACAATTCCGATTTTACCAATACCGGCAGCCGCTAGATAGAAAAGAAGAACCTTGGCAACCTTAATTTTTTGTTGCCCTTTTATCCCAACTTCAGCTAAATTATCTGTCTTTGACATCTTTCGAGTTCTTCCTCGCTTAGTTCTACTCCCGTTTTAAGCATAACTACCAAATTGTACTTTCTCCCCATATCAAAACTGGCACCGACTATAGCTACGCTGGCCAGATTAAATACCACGTTTATATTTTTCACTTGCTTGGTCTAGATTCCCCTTGTTGCAAAATAAGTTAATGATTTCCTTCTACCGGGAACTAGGATCCCCCCTCCTGCAATTTTAATAGACTCTCGGCCTTCGCCGAGCCCGTTGGAATAGTGAGGTAGAGGACTGAATGGTTTAGAATTAACCACCGGCTGCCGCCGGTATAATAGTCAGCTCATCACCAGCTTGTAAGGTAGTCTTCATTCCCTGCAAATAGGCTATGTTTTCGCCGTTAAGAAAAACAAAGAAAAGATCTGATACATTACCATCCAAATCACACAATATATCTTTGAGTCCCGTATACCTAACGTCTAAGTCCTGTATACATTCGACAACACTGTGAGCCGCACATTCGACCACTTTATTATCGCCGGTAAGGTGGGCAATTGAGGCTGGCAGTCGCACGGTAATATTGCTCACTTTTCATCTCCCCTTTTCTAACTCATTCCTGCAACAAATAGTTTTATGATGGTATCAATAGACCCATAGCTATCAATCTTTCGCTAATTTCCCGTGACCCTTTAATAAAGGAATCTACAACTGTACTTACGGACGGAATATCATTAATCAACCCTACGGCCTGACCACAATAAGCCATTCCCTCTTGTAATCGTCCCTCAATAATACACCTGCGGTACTTCTCGCCGCTAATCCATGGCCTTAATTCTTCAAGCTCTGCTCCCCTCTCCTCCATTTCCAACACTAGACGAACAGCATCATTTATCAACGTCCGATGGGTATTACGGATCGAACGTTGTACTAGGACTGTTTGATTTTCTTGGGAATCTAACAGCAATTGCTTGAACTTAAAATGAACGGGGGATTCTAAGGTGGCCATGAACCGCGTCCCAACAACCACCCCCTCTGCCCCAAGCGCCAGTGCCGCTAGGAAACCACGGGCATCGGCGATCCCCCCTCCGGCAATTATCGGAACCTTTAACAGATCCTTAGCCTTTGGAACTAACACCATGGTAGAAACATCATCCATACCAACATTGCCGCCATTAGCAAATCCTACTATTTCCACCGCATCAGCCCCGCATTGTTCTGCTTTAATGGCATGTTTAATAGAGGCCACTTTATGAATCACCTTTATCCCGGCTGCATGCAGCGGATAGATAACCTCTTCAGGGCTCCTCACTCCAGCGGTCTCCACCACCGGAATGCGCTCCTCTATCACGGCTTGGATAAATTCAGTGCTTGATGCCAAGGATGCAGCCCTGTTAAGACTGATATTTACCCCCAAAGGCTTATCGGTTAGTTGCTTGGCCTTTCGAATTTCTTCCCTCAGCTCATCACCATCTTTAAACCGTGCAGAAGAAATAATACCGAGACCGCCTGCCTTAGAGACAGCAGCAGACAACTTGGCATCTGTAATCCAGTGCATACTCCCCATTATAATTGGATATTTGATGCCCAAAAGCTGGGTAATTCCAGTTCTAAACATCATACTTCCACTCCCTCCAATATTTTTTTAAATTGCAATCCTGCAATTTAAAGTTACCAACTCCGTCCGCAACACGAGGGCTCTTGAATTACTCCGGTAAAGATGGCATCTTTATCGCAAAGGCTTGGGTAAAGCAACGCACCCGCTCTCCACCACCGCCCGTCAGCCCTCTCGATCAATCCAGCACTCAAGCAAATACGCCACTCATCCTGGTAAGGCACTTAAGGTAGTGTGATTCTTGAGAAATGATGGTATAAGGATTCCTGTAATCAGACTTTGAACTGGTTGAATTGCGCTTTTAGTTCAGCCGTGAGGGTATTTAAGGTTTGAAAATATGCATACGCTTTTTCCAGCTCATCATTCATGCATTGCGTTGTAGCAGAGATTTCTTGAGATGCGGCAGAGGTTTCTTCAGAAACAGAAGAAATTTCTTCGACCTTTTCGAGTATATTGCCTTTCCTCTCATTTACCTGCAGAATCATTCCCAAGGCGGTCTCCATTCCCGGTTCAATTTCATACACAGCATCAATGAGTTGTTTGAAGGATTCCATGGCACCCTGGATGACGTGAATCTGGTTGTTTAGGTCCAGGCTTAAATCTGAGGTTGTTTCAACCACCTGTTCCGTATCCACATCAATGCTTTTTAACAGAAGCTGGATGTTTTCCGATGAAACCTTGGACTGCTCGGCTAGCTTCCCGATTTCATCCGCTACCACTGAAAATCCTTTACCGGCTTCTCCGGCTCTGGCAGCCTCTATAGCAGCATTTAAAGCTAACAAATTCGTCTGGCCTGCAATATTTTTAATAACATCCGTGATATTATTGATGTTGCGAATATTTTCGCTCAGCTTCTTAATTTTTTCCCCGATTTCGTTAAAGGAATTGCCGATTTTATAGATAGAACCAATGAGTTCTGTTAACCTCTTGCTGTCTTTACTGGCACTTACAGCCGTAACTTGGGCCTTGGCTGCAATCACACCCATCTGTTTTGATGTGTTCTCCAATTCTTGTCCGAAAGTAGTGAACGTCAAATTGATGTTTGACAGGTCCGTAGCTTGCACAGAAGCCCCCCTAGCCACTTCGTCAATGGCTTTCACGACTTCTTGGGAAGATTCATAGTTGCTTTTATTAATATCCGTCAGTTGAAGTGTAGAATTGACAACCTTGTCCGTATTGTCTTTTACCAGCTTAACCATAGTATGCGTCTTATCAACAAACACATTGAAACGAGCTACAAGTTTCCCAATATCATCCCTTGAAACCGTAGCAAGTCTTTTTGTAAGATCCCCTTCCCCCTGGGATATGTCCTTTAATGCTTCATTCACCTCGTGTATAGGAACGACAAGCTGTTTGATCAGCATATATAGATTAATAAAAATGGCAGCCAGACACAATATTGCGATCACAGAATTTTTTTGTATGATAGTGCTTTGTAAATGTTTTAAATCCTCTAAACTGAAAACAGGAAGCGATAAACTAATATTTAAAACGATGAGAAAGAGTGCAGTACCAAATGCAGTAGTAACCACGTTGAGTACCAGTTTTACCTTCATGGAAAAAAACGCCTTGCCTTCTGCCAAGGGAATGGTCGCTGTCAACTTGTCAATCTGCATAAGTGTATAGGCTAACCAAGGAACTGCAAACACAAAAACAAGGGCGATGACAACAAGCTCAGATAAAAGATACTCCATTTTCGTATAAGAGGGTTCGAACAAAATAACGGTACTGGGCCCGAAGGCAAGGAATAGGAACAGGATGAGCATGATGAATTTTGAGATGCGAGTTATATCTTTTTGAACTTCCTGCAGCGCAACAATACTTGGATTCTTTAAGTAGTCATCAATACTTTTCAGCTTTTTGTTCATGTACAGGTAAACCATCAAGACAACCACAAAAACGTATACCATCCATAATTTAGGCGGAATAAGTATTTGCAGGAATTCCTGGATACTGATATACCCGAAATATATCTGGCATAAAAACCATGTGATCATAGGCACCAATAGACTGCCGTAAATTCCAATATAAATAGATCGATTGAAATTTTTCAATGTTTTACCCCCATAATCAGCATTGTTAATTATTCCCGTAAGTTATTAATGAAAAAAACTACCTTAGCAGCATCCGTTAGCCCTCTCGCAGCAATCCAGCGCTCAAGCAAACGTCCACAGGGAAGCCATGCCTCCATCGTCTTTTGTTCGTATTGCCAGGCTTTGCTGTTTTTGTATTTGATATAGTTCAAGCCTCTGTAGACATATTTCAAAATACAAATATATAATGGGAGCCTAGCTGAACAACGATCACTGTGTACCTCCAATTGCTTTATTTCAGCATATGTGACGGCAACCAAAGTGCTAGAGACGGCACAAATCCCACAATAATCAGGACAAGAACGTAAATCGCCATAAACGGCCAACTTCCACGGATTACCGCACCAAGTGTGCTGGGAAATCCTAAACCTTTAGCAACACTATCAATCGCGTAAAGATTGAGTCCTACAGGAGGACTTAAGAGGCCTACCTCGATATTAATTACCATCAAGACTGCATACCAAATGAGATCCATTTTGTAGCCTATCAAAGTAGGTAAAAGTATGGGTATTATGATCATCATAATCGAGGCACCTTCAAGAAACATCCCCATTATAAACATAACAACCATGGTGATAAGAAGAAAAGTCACCGGAGGAAAACCATTGCTTACAAAAAAGCTGCTTATAGCTCTTCCTAAGCCAAATTGAGTTACAGCATTGCCAAAAACAATTGCCCCACAAATTATGAACATAACCATGACGGAATTATTTATTGCTTCCCTCAAGATCGGGATAATATCTTTAATCTTTATTGTGCGATAAATGAAAATACCAATTAAAAAAGACCATAGAACGCCTAAGGCCGCTATTTCCGTGACGGTCGCCAACCCTGTATACATAGGTACAATGACCCCGATGGGGATAATTAAAGCCCAGATACCTTCTTTAAAGGCAACCCATCTTTCACTCCAGGTAGCTGCAACAACTTTTTGTTTATCTGGGGAACGAAGATATTCCCAAGCCACATAAATTGAGAAAAGAATAACCGCCAGCATGCCTGGGACCACGCCAGCCATGAATAAGCTGCCCGTAGATTCCTGGGTGAAAGCGCCATACACTATCATAGGTACACTGGGTGGAATCAGGATGCCCAAGGCCCCCCCAGCCACACATATACCCAAAGACAAAGGGAAACTGTAACCATATTTCATCAGATTAGAAATTGCGAAGGAACCTACCATAGCCGCAATAGCCACGCTCGTTCCAATCATAGCCGCTAAAAATGCACAGGTCAAAATCGTGGCAATGCCTACGCCGCCGGGAATTTGGCGTAGAAAAACGTCAAACAGGTAATATAGCTTTTCTCCTATCCTTCCCCTGCCCAAGATAGTCCCCATTAAGATAAACAAGGGTATAGCCAGAAAAATAAAGTCATTGACGGTATCAAACATTACCTTGGCAGCGACTACAAGCGCTCCTTCTCCGCTAAGAGCATAGAGACCAATTAAACCTGCGAAACCTAAGGCCACAGGCACGGGCGTTCCTATAAATAGCAGCACAATCAGGAGGATAACCGCTAGCAGTATAAGACTGGTCATAGAGCATTCTCCTTTCCGTTTAGATATCTAACTGCATCCATCAACGCTTCAAGACCGAAAAGAATCATACCCACCGGCAAAACAATTTGCAACAGGTAGATTGGTATTTCCAAAAAAGGGGTATGCCGTCCCGAAATGTAGGAGGACCAAATCAAATAAAACCCTTTCCATGTAATCAAGGCGCTAAAAACCACGCAAACCAGATCACCTAAGAAACGCATCAGCTCTTGTCCTCTCGGTGGTAGTTTTCTGGTTAGAATATCAACACGTACGTGTCTCTCCTCCCTAAGGGCAAAAGCTATCCCCAGATAAGTCGCCCAAACCGCCCCATAACCGCT
>LADV01000193.1 GCA_000961805.1 Peptococcaceae bacterium BRH_c23
GCCCCCGACCAGTATGACCTGGCTGAGCTCCTCTTTTTCTTAAACCATCACCTTGTTGAGTGATTCCAGAATCATACGCATCCGCATCCTTGTCAACCACGACTCCATCCTTGGAAGCAAGATAGAGCCGTTCTGACGAAGGGGCAAAGAGATCACCTTGGAGATTACGAATTTTCGCTTCCATCTCTTCGAGACGAGCGTCACGGTCAGCAATTTCTTGCTTTAAAACAGCCGTTTCTTCCGCAAGTTTCTTGACATACGCCTTTAAAGCGTTGACCGGACCACATTCAGGGAAAGTGCATAGAGGTTTCTTCGTTCTTGGTTTTCTCTTTGATGAAGTTGTAGGTAGCTTTTCACGATCATCTGTACTCATGCTTCAATTATGCCATAGAATTCTCATTGTAGCCAGCAGAATTTTATTCAGTTATTTTGAGGGAAGGCCTCTTGAATGGTTTACTGAATACGTACCAATAATTTATATGAAGAATAATCAGCAGGTATCATTGAGTCATTAATCACAGTTACTTCAAGTTTTATTGGAGCGGAATAAGTATCTTCTGTTGAGTAAACTACACTTGATATCTTTTCGTTATCTTTAAAATTACAAATTAGCCTTATTTCAGGTGAATCACTCCTGTTCATCACATCTCTTACTTCGTACTCCTCCATAGGAACAGATTCAAAATTATAGCGTTTATAAAACCTTTTGTCTGCAGCCATATGGGGAGCACGTAAACTTTGCGGAATATGTACTACATAAAGAACTTTCCCCGGCCTAGATTTCCGCAATTCGATTTGGTTTATTATAATCCCATCGATACGTTGATGAATTCGGGAATTTATAACCTGTTCGATCCACTCCTTAGTGATTCCATTAGGATCATATCCTTCGCTTATTCCAACAGGGATATGACCATCTTCAATAATTCCATACACCAAAGTACCACCTGCAGAATTTGCGAAAGAAGAAACGTCCTTGCTTAGCTCATTCTTTTTACCATCTGTACGTTGCAAGGCACCACATTCCTTGTAATCGAGGCTCAGGCTTTCCTTTACCTCATTTTCTATAAGAGTCAATATATCGTCTTCATCCCATTTTCAGGCTGGTTTGACCAAAATTTTAACCTCTTCTTGACCCCAAATATTACATGTCGTATAAAACGATGGATTGCCGACAGGCGTCGAAAATATCCCCAAATCCTTAGGGTTTATACAACACGTGTCGGGAATACTTCCTTATCCGTGAATATGGTTTGAAACATTAACTAGTAAGGTAATTTACGAATCACTGGCAACGTTATTAGTATTAATTCAACAAAATAATAAGTATTCCTTCATTTAGGACAAACAAAAGTGATCCAAATCTTCGGATCACAAGTTCCGTATCCTTGAGCTTGTTTTTGTTTCTGTGAAGTACATCTCCAACAACTGATGTACTCCGTCTAAGGCTTTTTACTTTTTGATGACAATCGTCTACATTCCAGCAGCCTTTCTGTAAGTCTTAAAAAGATTGGTCATTTTAACTGATGTCTTAAACGAGTAGATGTTATTTTTCTGCTCAAAAGAAAAGGCCACCTTGAATGTTACTTCAAGGTGGTCTTTGTAGACTATGACTTTATCGACGTAGCTGTTGATGAACTTCTTACATTCTGGGATATTCTTCTCAGTTACAAACTGCTTAAACATCTTGAACATATTCCTTAGGTTGTCCTCGGTTATCTCAACCGCTGCGTCCCTAATACTCAGTTGCTGTATAGCTATTCCCAACAACTGCTTTTCTTGCTCCAGTTCTGTCATTCGGGTCTTGAATGACTCCTGAAAAAATCCATTTTCTATAGCGTTGACGATATTGGCAATTTGATTTTTTATCTCCTTTAGCTTTACTCCCATTTCGGAAAGTTCTTTATTTATGTTAGTGTTGGACTTTAACTGGTATTCATTAAGCATCTGAACTAGATGAGGGATGGCTTTGTCATTGAACAGTCGCTGCTCTAACTGATGCAGGACGTACATCTCGACGTACTCTCTACGGATTTCCTTATTGTCGCATTGCTTGGTTCGGTCGCGATTGCCGCAGCGATAAGTGACATATTTTGGACGGTTCTTACATTCGGGTCTGTGGTTTCCCTGGAGCGCATGACCACATTCGCCACAGAAAATCAAACCGCTGAGAAGATAGATTTCTTTAGCCTTGTAGAATCCAGGTTGACGTTTATTGGTTGCCATTTTGACCTGAGCCTTTTGGAAGTCCTCCTTGGAGATTATGGCAGGTACTCCACCTTCAACTCTGATTATAGAATCGTCATCTTTATCTTCATGACCATTTCTTTTACCGAATGCATCCTTACTAGCAGAACGATTGAAGACGTAGGTGCCTGAATGCTTTTCGTTCCTAAGCAGTTCATGGATGCTGTTTTTGCCGAAGGTATTGCCCCTTTTGGTTTAGAACGGTTATCATTTTTCTGTAACCGTAGCCGTCGAGATAGAGTGAGAAGACTTCGCGTACCACTTTGGCCTCAACCTCGTTAATTACATATTTTTTAGTAACGGGATCGATATCAAAGCCCAGGGGGAATCCCCCCTGTATTTTTACACTGAAAAGCATTTTCCTTCATGCCCTTCATAACCTCTCTGGCAAGGTTTTTAGAGTAGTATTCTGCCATTCCTTCGAGAAGTGACTCCAAGATGATTGATTCAGGACTACCATCTAGATTTTCTGTAACAGAGAGGAGCCTAATGCCGTTCCTTTTGAGCCTTTGCTTATAGCTAGAGCTATCGTACTTATCATGACTGAAGCGGTCTAACTTGTGGACGAAGAGTACATCAAAGAGGCCTTGGCTACTCTCTTGAATCATTTGTTGAAACTCGGGGCGCTTATCGGTGGGTGCTGACTTTGCTTTGTCGGCGTAAATCTTAACAACATCGTAGCCGTAAGACGTTTGGAAATGTAGTACAGTTATTTATCCGAATATCGAAAATAGTTCTATCAATATATAAAGGGTCCAATCATTTTACTTGGCCATGCCTTGAGAGTCTTCGAATGCATGAGGCTTATGCTTTGCGCAGATTAACAAAAGGCAGCATACATTGTATTTTAGGTATTATCATACCCATAGCAGGATATGAAGAGCAAGCTTCAAAAATGGCGTATTAATTATAATGCAAAGAAATTTTGCGTAAAAAGGTTTGGATGAGGTATTTTTTGCTAATAATTTTATATATATGAAAATAAATATTGCGTATTTAGGCGGTGGGCGTTATGATGGTGATAAGGATTATACCGCAGGGTAAAGAGAGGCGGGGAAATATGAAACTCTGTAAAATCTCAATCGATGGATTTAGAAACATTAAAATGTCAGAAATAATTTGTAGTGAGTTGGTTGCCTTAGTGTCATTGAATAGTTACGGCAAGTCTAACTTACTTCAGGCAATTGATTTTGGTGTAGATTTCATTAGAAGAAATGAGGACATTAAGAAAAATATGATGTCCTGGACGAAGGGCATTCCCTTAAATAAGAGTATGCCTTCAAAGGATTTTCGAATAGAGTTTGAAATGAAGACATCAATAGATGAAAGTACATATCTTGTATTATATGGATATCAATTTAAGTGGGTAAGAGATGACGAAACAGGTGCGCGTATTGTTGGTGAGTGGCTAAAAGTAAAACTGGATGAAAAAAATCAAAAGTATAAAGTACTGATAAAAAGAGACATGAATAAGGCATTCTATTGTAGTACTGAAACGGGGAGATGTAATAGTAAGGTTAAGATAGAAGATAACGATTTAATTATTAACAAATTAAAGGCATTTGATTCCCTGTATTACTACGATATTATAAAAAGAATTAATGGTTTAAGGGTTTATATTGAGCGACATTTGGATGCAAGCGATTCCTATAGTCCTAATCCGCTAATTCGTACGAATGTGGATGCGTTGGAAATGGAAGGAAACAATCTACCTCGAGAAATTTTTAATCTAAAAAAGCTACATCCCGAAAAATATGAGTTACTTATGAATGCTTTTATGCAACTTTTTCCACAAATTACAGACATTGATGTCCAAGAAGTTAGTGTAAAAACAAAGTTAGAGAATAAAATTCCAGATGATCTGCCGTTTAAATTAAGTAAGGAAGTGTATATTTTATATGTAAGTGATAATAACCTAAATCAACCAATTAGTTTTGAAGATATGTCTGATGGCGTCAAAAGAGTATTTTTATTGTTAACAAATATCATCATTGCTGACATAAATAATCTTTCACTTATTGCAGTTGAAGAACCTGAAAACTCAATTCATCCAAGTCTACTGCAAAACTATTTAAGAGTGGTGACACAACTGTTAGGAGAGACGAGGATTATTATTACCAGCCACTCTCCTTATATTATTCAATATCTCGAGCCACATAACATATATATGGGAATTCCAGGTAAATATGGTGTTGCACAATTTAAAAGAATACGGACAGCTGCCCAAAAAGCACTAATTAATGATGCCTCTAACTCGGAAATGTCGACTGGGGACTATTTGTTTGAATTACTTAGTGGTACTGAAGAGGATATAAAGATTATTGAACAATACTTGGAGACTGAGAATAATGAGTAGGGGTATCGTAATTTTTATTGAAGGAGATACGGAGGTAGAGTTTTATACTAAGCTCATTGATCAGCTTCACACATTTGCCCCGGGACAAAGATTTAAAGTCGATAAATTGATTATAAGAAACCTCAAAGGTATTGGAAATTACAAAAATCGGGCAAAAAGGATATTTGAAAACGAAGTTATTAGCAGAAACCCAGGTGTGAACTTTACCGTAGTATTGTGCTATGATACAGACGTGTTTGATCTCTCTGCAAAACCGCCAGTGGTATGGTCTGAAGTCGAACAGCAGCTAAAGGCAAGTGGTGCCAATAAAATCATCCACGTAAAAGCTAAACGAACCATCGAAAATTGGTTCTTGTATGATGCGAAAGGGATACTCCGATATCTTAGATTACCAGAAGACTCAAAGATCCCTATAAATGGTGGGGCGGATGTTATTAAAACCCTTTATAAAAAGGCTGGTAAAGTTTATATCAAAGGCTCTGCTACTAAAGGATTTGTAGATGCTTTAGATATTAAAGCAATAATGATTTTGATTTGTCATGAACTTAAAAAACTATGTAAAGAACTAGGGATGAAATGTTCAGGCAATAAGTGCAGAGGAAATGGAGAGCAATTGTAATCCCAGCCTTTTTGGGTTTCTCTTCAATAAATTCCACCGTAAATGTTTCGCTGGTGACATTATTAATAAGTACTCGCTCTTATCTAGGTAGTATTATTTCGTATTGCATATTAGTTTGCTAGAATACGTTTTCAGAAAAGGATAGCTTTCTTTCACAGAACTTTCGCACTTTACAATATTATTTCAGTATGCTACTCTTAATTTAGTTGTGAATTGACGCTGGTTGGGGCAGCGTATGTGTCGGGTGTGCTACTTTTAGAAGTATTGGCTGGGTTGGTAATACTTTTTTTGGCAAGAGAGTTCGTATTAGGTAAACAAACGGGGGTGGATAGTATGAATAAGACTAATCAAATGACTGGTTATACTTTTAGTGTTGTTGATACTTTTTGGGCTATTGGTTGTAGCGGAGTAGCTAACGCCCTAGCAGCGTGAGTTCACAACTTGCCAAAGGAACTATCCCCCTCCCCCTCACAAAATAGGGCTGCAGTAATGCAGTCTTTTTATGTTGCCTGAATAGATTTGCTTTTATGATAATTTTCTTATCGTGGGTTTGGATAGGTGTGCCTCGCCTCCGCCATCTAAACCCTCGAATTTAGGCGGAGATACATAACGAAAGCCTTGAGGTACATCAAGTTGTACGACTCAAGGCTTTTTTTGATTTTCAGAGGGAAATTTACATTCAGACCATCACCAATTAAATGAATGGAGGAAATGAATTAATGGCTGATTTTCCAAATTGCCCAACATGTAATTCAGGATACACTTACGAAGATGGAAATGGTTTAGTTTGCCCAGAATGTGGCCATGAGTGGACTTTAGAATCAAACACCGAAAGCAATGAAGATAACAAGATTGTTAAAGATGCAAATGGGAATGTCTTAAACGATGGCCTCTTTGTGCCCTGCTCAACCAAGGAAATTACTACCTTTATTCATAGCAACAGTATGATATAATAAAAATTACTTATATTCTGTCGAATCAAGGTGGTGACCTAATATGCAGCAACATATTTTAAAGCGTAAGTGCATCAATGTGGAACTAAATAACATATTTAAATATCCGCTGACTGTAGCTGTGGCGGCAATGGGTTACGGCAAAACTACATCAGCAGGCGATTTCCTCAATGAGGTCAATGCAAAATATGTATGGTTGTCTGTTGATAGTGATGAATCTTCGCCTCAGTATATATGGGACTCCCTCACAAGTCAGCTGGCCAAAACCAATCCGGAGGTAGGTAAACAGCTTCGTGCTTTGGGTTTTCCCGTCGACACTCCACAAAGAGATAAGGTCTTAAAAATTGTTGAAGACCTTACCTATATGACGAACACCGTCCTGGTAATTGACGACTATCATTATGCTCACTCTTCAGAGCTTGACAGGCTGATTGAAAGAATAGTACGGGCGAAAATAGATGGATTTTATATTCTGATCCTCTCAAGGATAATACCTGAATTTAGGATTGAGGAGTTAATGCTTAAAGGCTATTGCTATTTGATAAAAAGTCACTTATTTGAAGTTAGCACGGATGAAATAAAAGAGTACTTTAAATTGTATTGCCATGATATATCTAACGATACAGCAAGGCAGGTTTATGAGATATCCGAGGGCTGGGTATCAGCTGTATATCTAATCATGCAAAGATATTCTGAAATAGGTAGGCTGGAGTCGTGCAGTAGTATTGAAAGACTGATTGAAACAGCAGTTATGAGCCGGTATACGAATAGGGAAGTAATCATCTTGAAATCACTATGTGTACTTGACAGCTTCACTCCACAGCAAGCGGTATATGTGACAGGTGATCAAGAAACTGAAAGGATTATTCGAAAAATAAGCTATGGAAACTCTTTTATACGTTATGATCAACGGAACGATGTTTACAGAATTCACATCATATTTAATAATTATTTAAAAGAACTACTTGATGAACAGAAGTCAACTATGGACTTCGAAGGTTTATATAAGCGCTCCGGTGAGTGGTGCATTGATAACGGTGACATTATCACAGGGTTAAAATATCTCTTGAAAGCAAAAGAATATGACCTAATTCTCTCTGAATTTGAAAAAAGTAGCATCACTAAAGTGATTGACAGCAATCCTAAATATATCTTAGAATTATTTAAGCATATTCCGGATGAAGTAAAATACCGTCACCCTATTGGCTATCTGGCCTATACGGGTTTTTATGTTACGAATGTGGATAGGGAGGGCGGTTCATACCTTTTATCAGAAATAGAGCAGTATTACCAGAATAATCAGAGGATATCTTCTGTATTGAAAACACGAATTCTTGGAGAAATAGAACTGATACGAGCGTATGGTTATTTTAATGATGCTTCTCTAATGTATAAAAAGTTTAAAAGAGCACATGGTATCTTGGAAGGCCACTCCTTCATAGCAAACAAGAATAAAATTATCACATTTGGATCTCCTCATTCTATGTACCTTTATTACCGCGAAAAAGGGAAATTGCTGTGGACGATGAAGTGTGTTCAAGAGATGTTTCCTTATTACATGGAGATGGCTGGAGGTTGTGGCAAGGGGTTTGATGATTTGCTACGAGCGGAATACTGTATGGAAACTGGAGATCTTGAAGGGGCTGAGTTTAACGCATATAAGGCCATATACAAGGCCAAAACCATGGAACAGGTTTCGATTTTAATATGTTCCAATTTTACTATTGCAAGGGTGTACGTAGCAAAGGGTAAGTTCGATGAAGCTCTGGGGATTATGGATGATTTAAGTGCTGAAGTAGAGGCATGCAACAGTCCTATTCTCAACAGTGCATTTGATGTGTGTGCCGGCTACATAGGAGGTATAACGGAAAACGAAAATGGTTTTATCAAATGGCTAAGGTCTGGAGATATGGAACAAAGCGAGGTATTGTACCAAGGCATGGGGCTTAATTACATCGTCTATGGGAAATACCTTTTGCTTAAGAAAGAGTATATAAAATTAGAGGTGCTCTGCGAGCAAATGCAGCAGGTTTTTTCAGTGTTTAACAACGTGTTGGGTTATCTGCATATGTATATATTGGTCGCTATCGCCAAGTATAGGCTGTATGGGTTAGAAGAAGCAAAAAAAGCAATTTATTCAGCACTAGATATAGGAAAAGCAGATCGTCTTATATTACCCTTTGCGGAATATGGTAGTTATATTCTTGAGATTTTCCAAGACTTTCAAGAAGAGGTCAACCAAGATAATGATTATTTTAACATGCTTATAGCCTGTACGACCCAGCATTCTGCCAATTTAAAGCGTTTGAAAAGTACAAAGTTGCAGGTCCCTTTGTTGACGAATCGCGAGATGGAAATACTCAAACATGTTCTAGAAGGAAAGACCAATCGGGAGATTGCCTCAATACTTTTTGTTGCTGAGGTTACCGTCAGAAAAAATATTACCTCTATCTACCGAAAATTACAGGTAACGGGACGGGCTTCGGCTGTCAAAAAAGCTCTTGAATTGAAAATAATGTGATAATTTAAAGAAAAGTATCGCATGCGATAATATATTGTTCAAGAAAACTCCGCTATGATTATTAATAGTAGAGTTTTTTATTGTTCTAAAAATTAAAACATAATAATAATTTTCGCTCTGAAGGGAGAGTATGTGACACGATTTTGAAAATCTTTAGATAAACTCCTTTCTTCACAATTGGTCTCGTCTTATAAACCTAATGAAGTGCATTAACCTCCTTTTTCTTCTCAGGGGTCATAGAAAACCAAATGGGCATATGTTATACTGCCTGACCAGATGTCCCGTCCTGGGCAGAATAAGTGTTTTTCTTACTCATACCTTTATTATCTTATCTTTTCAGTTCCGTGTCCAACCCCCTGGGGTCATTATATTCGAGAGGGATGAAGTGCCCTTGTTCCTTAAATTCATCGTCGATCATTATCTCAGAGTGGAGGTGTCATAGTGCCAAAAGAAACAGTGATTTGTTATCTTTCCTCGTTATTGTTCTATGGAATGGGATATTCCAATATGGCGGACCTCAATACTAAGCATATAAATACTTATGACGCTACTATATATGTAACGTTTGCAACGGCGTATTTTGTACTAACAATCTTCTTAGCTGTATTCGGATCATGTATTTTTCAAATTAAGGCGTTTAATACTAAAGACATTAAAATAAATGAGATCGAATTCGAAGTTAAGGCAGGTAGAGGATTTGCTAATAGAAAACGTGCAAGCCTACTGGAGGTAAACGATCGTTTTTCACTCCCGGAGTAATATATAGATTTGAAACGAAAGATGTCTTCCTAAGATTGACAAATTCTTAAAGCGCAAAAAATGCAATTCGAATAGTGCAGAGAATCAGAGGATAAAGAGTATACGGGATATTGTTTTTATCAAAAACACGAAAAAAGCCTATTATGAAAACACAAAAATCAGCTCTCATGCCTGATTTTTGTGTTTTTTGAGCTCTAGGTGTTCTAAATACTTTACATAGTAACACTTATGGGACCCCAAAATTAAATTAAAGATTTCATGGGCACTGGCGATCTCGTTTATTTCCTTTTCTCCTCGCAATACCTCCAAAACTCTCTCCGCCTTAAATTCTGCGCTAAATACTCTTTTCTTCATCAATAATAAACCTGCTTTCTTTAGTGGTTTTATTATATCAGGTTCATTATCATTTCAAAAAATCTTGTCGAGTTTTCCTAGACCATTATACTTCTTGGTTTGTCGATTTTTTTGACGGTTAGATAGTCTAGTTTGATATCCTGAGGATTATTTGGCATGGGCGTGACTTGAGCCTGCTCTTTCTCCGGAGCGGTTTGATTCCGTTCTTTGAGAGCCTGATCCAGCTCCCGGATGGTCATATCTTCTACATCATGCTACAGGATAAATTTCTCCAGCTCATCTTCCGGAATCCCCAGCAGAAGATGGTCTGGCAGTAGGTCAAATTCGCCGGCGCCGGCGAATTTGAGCTGCCGCCGTCATCGGTGGAAGCGAACAGTTTATCTCCCTATTCTTCAAAGAGCTGCATCAGCCTGTTGGCTGTGCGCTGGGAATAGCTCACCGATTCGACTAACCATTTTCCCCATTCTCCATGCGGGAGCAAGGCCTTGGCCTCCTTCAGGCGCTTGCCGA
>LADV01000072.1 GCA_000961805.1 Peptococcaceae bacterium BRH_c23
TGACGTTTTGCTAATTTTGAAGTTAATGCTTTGACCTTGCGAACAGATAGCTTCGGGTTTTTAAGTTTCTTAACAAGTGCCTCAACCTTTTTCGTATAGTCTTCATGGTAGAGCTTGACGAGTACATGCTGTGACACAATAGTCTGCCTCGCCGATTCCGCAGCGTCTTTAGCTTGTCGTATATTCAAATTGTACTTATGCGCCACAACTCTCTCCAGATCACCGATCACCTGACCTTCGAGTTGTCGCTTGAATGAGTAGCGAACTGCCGTACAGAAAACGAGCATCATGTGATCTAATAGCGCCTTTTGCTCACTTGTGAGGTCTATTAGATATTAAACAACAGCTACTACCTCCTTTTTTGATTATTTCTTGAAATATTGAGTAAATCCTTTTTTTTATTATAAAAAATAATCACGACGTGATATAGAATTTTCGCAATAAAAAAAGCTCATTTAGGCAAAGTTTAGTTTTCGAAGCGTAAATTAGAATTTTTTTAAAGGATAAGTAAACAAAAGGTGGAATCTTGGTTGCAAAATCTATATAATGATAGCGTCTTCTCTTATTGACGATTGTTCTAACTACAGATAGAATGAATAGCATAAGCAATAGGATAAAGGTCCCGAACGCTATAGGACTAAAGGGCAAAAATTTAAAGGGGCGATGAGGCGAGGTGATGGAACGGAGAAGGGATGATGGGTTTACCCTTATTGAACTCATGATGGTTATTGCGATAATTGGGATATTGGCAAGCGCCTTAATACCACAGTTTGGGAGCATGAAGACAGCGGCAAAAATTACTGGAGTTGAAACCAATGTTAGATCAGTTGTTATCGCAATTTCAGGAATGCCCTCTAGTGAAGATATAGTGGATTCTTTAGAGGTAACAATGAGGACTATGAGTAATCCTATTACAAATGAAAAAGGTTTGGAGACACTTACCTCTACGAATAGAACGGAAACTAAAGCTGTCTATGTTTTTGACAGTGAGGAAACATCTTGGGATGACGACCCAAATTATAATGGGGCAGTTGTTGTCTATTCCCATGATGATTACAGTGCGGATGTTTTTGCCATTAATGAAGAGGGAGAATCAATTGAAAGCCTCTATGCAAGAGTGGAGCGTTAATATAGCGTGGAAAGACTGAGGAAATTATTGAAAACAAATTTCTAGGCTAAATGAAACGACCCATTTTAAGAAGTAATATTTTTAATAATCAACAAAATGGAGAAGATTGGAGAATTTGCCCTATTGACGAGCAGTTATAAAACCGATAGAATAAATGTATGCGATAAATAGTCAATAGGACTTAGGTCCCAACTGACTAGGACCTAAGGGAAAAGTACACAAAGGAGAGGATTGAGTAAGTTGAAAGAAATGATCAAACGGAAAAAAGATCAAGGTTTTACGCTAATCGAACTTATGATTGTTATTGCAGTGATTGGGATTTTGGCGATTGTGTTGGTGCCGAAGGTTGGGACGATTAAGACTCAGGCTAAGGGCGCAGGTGTTGATACGAATCTTAGAGCGGTTCAAGGATATGTAGAAAGTAAAATTAATACTTGGAATAATCAAGGAGCCACTGTTACTACAGTTAAAGATGATATTATAGCTGCTTATACTTCTGATCCCTTGGCTAATCCATATACTTCGGAAGCGGTTACTCCAGTATCTGGAGATTTAGCAACTGGCACTCCAGGCAATAATGCATTATTTATTCTTACGGACGGTGCTGGTAGTGATTTTGGTACATTAAATGCTACTAATACTCAGGGAACTATAGTGGTTACGATATCGCCAGCTACACCGGGAGTAGGTACTCCAATTACTTCAATTAAACTTATACCTCATGGCAATGATGGATTAGCTATAGCTGGAAAAACAGTTACAATAACTCCATAATTTGATCTGGAATTTTATAGTTAAATAATTCTAAAGGGTGTTTACCAAAACACCCTTTTCCTATATCCTAAAGGTAACCCGAAAGGAGGCCCCACCATTGGCCCTTCGTCAAGAACGTAAACGTCTCGGAGAAATTCTCATCGCTGGCAGGGTTATTTCTCCGACTCAACTGGAAGAGGCTCTTGCAATGCAAAAGTCTCTTGGTCTTCGTCTCGGCGAAGTCCTAATTAAGCAAGGACTCGTCACAGAAGAGGACATTCTGCGTACGATGCAAAGTCAGCTAGGACTGCCTTCCATCGATTTAAATCGCCTGGTTGTGCCTGAACAAGTTCTTAAGTTACTTCCAGAAAACGTCGTGCGGAAATATTCTGTTCTACCTGTGGAAATGAGCAATGCTCAACTTTTGGTGGCCATGAGTGATCCGACTGACTACTTTGCGATCGATGACTTACGGCTGGCTGCAGGAATGATGGTTAAACCTTGTTTAGCGAAAAAAGGAGATATTCTTCTGGCCATTGATCGCTTCTATGGTAGGAGTGGGGCGGAAAAGGCTGCTCGTGAGTATGCCAAGAAAATGGGTGTAACCTCAGTTGCTATGTCCTCCCAAACGTCCTTAAGCGTTTCTGAGGGGGAAGATATCGATGAAGAAGCAACACCGATCATTCGATTCTTAAACACGATTATCGAGAATGCGGTCAATAACCGGGCCAGTGATATTCACATTGAACCCATCGAAGAAGAACTTCGGGTGCGCTTTAGAATTGACGGTGTGTTACGAGAGATTATGCTTACCCCTATCAGTATGGCCAATCCCGTGGTTAGCCGGGTGAAAATTATGGCTGACCTGAATATTACGGAACGTCGTCTGCCCCAAGATGGCCGAATTTCCTATCTTGTCGGGGGGAAGATGATCGACCTGCGGGTGTCAACCACTCCTACCATGTATGGTGAAAAAGTTGTTTTGCGTATTTTGGATAAAGCCAGTGTTATTCTAGAGAAGGAAGCTTTGGGGCTGGTCGGGAAAGATTTAAAAACATTTGAGGAATTAATTTCTAGGCCTTATGGAATCGTACTGGTTACGGGTCCAACGGGAAGTGGCAAGACGACCACCCTTTATACAGCCCTGCAACAATTAAATGTGCCGGAAAAGAATATTGTGACCCTGGAAGACCCCGTTGAGTTTAACTTTAAAGGGGTCAATCAAATGCAGGTCAACCCTAAAGCGGGGCTTACATTTGCCGCAGGACTGCGTTCAATTTTGAGGCAAGATCCGGACATTATCATGGTGGGGGAGATGCGGGACAATGAGACAGCTCAAATTGCAGTGCGCTCAGCTTTAACGGGTCATTTAGTGTTATCGACCATTCATACCAATGACGCAGCCAGTTCTATTACCCGTCTCATAGATATGGAGATTGAGCCTTTTCTGCTTTCTGCTTCTATTTTAGGAATTATCTCGCAACGGCTTGTTCGACGCATCTGTCCCCAATGTACGCTTAAGTATGAGGCGAGCCCCATAGAACGTACTTTACTTGAGATTCCTCAAGAAACTAAGGTTGCCATAAAAAAAGGGCAGGGCTGCACTTACTGCAATAAGAGCGGCTATAAAGGGCGGATTGCGATTTTTGAGATTATGCCGATTTCGGGAGGGCACAGACAACTGATTGACAGGAGGGCAACGGCGGACGAATTAAGAAACTATGCGATTGAACAGGGAATGTCAACCCTTAAACATGCGGCAATAAGACTGGTTTTAGAAGGAGTCACAACTGTGGATGAACTCCTGCGGGTTACTTATGTGAATGAATAGGTTGAGGTGAACGGCAGGAATGCAATTTCGCTATCGAGTGATCAATGAAGAAATGCGCGTGACAAATGGCGTACTGGAAGCTGTTGATTTGGAGGCCGCCAGGCGACAAATTGTGGAAAACAAATGGCAAATTATTTCTCTAGAGAAAGAATCCGGACTCAGTAGTTTGCTCACGATAACATTTAACAGTAAAGTTAAGTATGAATCCATTGCCGCTTTTTGCTCACAAATGGCGATGATGATCCGATCTGGAGCTAATTTAGTGAGGGGATTGGAGATTCTTCGAACTCAGATGGAGGATAAACGGCTACAAGAAGTTGTGGGTACGATTCACCGAGGTGTGAGCCGTGGAGATTCTTTGTCAGCGGCCATGAGAGAATGCCAAGGGGCTTTGCCCGAGCTGCTGATAAATTTGGTCAGCGTCGGTGAGGAAAGTGGAAATTTGGACTCTGTCCTGGTGAGTATGGCAGAGTATTATGAACGAGAGAATTTCATTCGCAAGAAAATTACTAGTGCGTCAATTTACCCAATAATTCTGACCGTCGTTCTGATCGGTCTGGTGATCTTGTTTATGAATTTTATTCTGCCGGAAATCACGGATCTTATGAAGGGCAACGGCCAAAGTTTACCCGCTCCTACTCAGATGATTGTGGATACTGCTGATTATCTTAATAACAACGGACTATATCTTTTACTCAGTATTGCTGCACTAGTAGGTCTGATGATACGGATTTTCAAAATTCCAAAGTACCGCTTTTACCTGCATACGTTTCTGCTAGGTGTCCCTCTTTTGGGTAAAAATACGAAAGACGTGGTTATTGCTCGTTTCTCCAGAACTCTGGCCTTATTCTTACATTCCTCTCTGCCCATCGTACCAATTTTAAATTCCTTAGAGAACATTGTGGGTAATGAAGTCCCTCGTTTAGCGGTTGCCCGAGCTAAAGACCGGATTATTCGTGGAGAAACCATGGCCCTGGCTTTTGGTGTGGAGCCCTTCTTTGATCCACTTGTCATCCAAATGATGTCCATTGGGGAAGAAACTGGTCGTATGGAGGAATTAATGGTCGAAGTGGCGAAACACTATGATAAACGGGTGGAGATTGGACTGGCACGTTTAGTGGCCTTGGTGGAACCGTTCTTTACGGTCATTATCGGGATTTTTGCCGGGGGTTTAATTATTGCTATAGCCTTACCCATCTTCAACATGGCTAGTGGGGTAAGTGGGGCAAGATAAATGGCAAGTCAAGAAAAGTGGTCGATGTATAATAAGATATTGAGTGAGGTAGTATGAAGCAAATTCTCTCTATAGAGGGCAATGATGAAAACCTGGGGTTTACTCTCATCGAAATAATGCTGGTAATCGCAGTCATTGGTATACTGGCTACTGTAACTGTCCCTAAATATCGTTCTTTAACTGATTATTATCATCTTCAGTCTTCGGTCCAGACCACAACGTCCTTTATCCGGTATGCTAAACACCGAGCAATCGAGGGACATACCAGAAATGATGTGCTAATAACTAATTCGTCTTCATCACAGGCGAACACTGTCCAAATTCTTAGTCCTCTTCTAATACAATTGAAATCTCTTGATGCTGGAGTTACTTTAGTTGGTGGAGGTGACTGTGTTATATCCTTTGACAAACGTGGTTATTTAATAAATCCGCCCAGTAATACAGTTAGTTTCACGCTTAAGGGCTCATCCCGTACAGTAAACGTTGACGTTGATTTTCTTGGAAATGTCACAACTGTTTGGAATTAAGAGATATTTGTACAATCGGAAAGAGGGGGAGCTTTTGAGAAAGTCTGATCAAGGAATGACTATACTAGAAGTTGTATTTGCGATAACAATCCTGCTCATAGGAGCAGGATTTGTGGCTCAAAGTAATGCAGTCACCTTTAAATATAGAGCTCAAAGTACTGAGTATAAACAAATGCTTTTTTATGTTGCTGGCCAAATGGACGCGGCTATCGCCAAACAGACTGTTTCAGAGAGTATCTATATGCCCTTTAAATCCTATGATGATTTTACGACTACTGATGTTACTGTTGAAGATGATTATCTTGAGAAAGTGAAAGTTGAAATGTCAATTCCCGGTGGAAGATCTATCGTATTATACTCATATCGATTAAAATGAGAGTTGTAGGACAAAGCAAATGTTGACAAACCCAAAAGCGGATAAATTAAGATTTAACAAGCCTTCATGCTGCGGTTTTACACTTTTGGAAGTAATGATTGCCGTGTCGATTTTTGGTTTTTTAATGATCTATGTAAGTCAATTTATGCGTCTTGAAACCCGGGTATTTGATAAAGCAACTCGTGAAGATGACCTTGAGCATGCAGCTCGTTTTGCCATGCTGCACACAATCGATCAGATTCGAGTGATCCCTAATCCAATTCTTAAACTCAATCAAGAAAATGCCGGGATTTATTCGGGTGAAACGTGTAAGATTAATCTAAATCCCCCGGATCCAGCGACTCTGCCTGATGGAACGATCTATTATGATGAAGCTCAAAGCAAGCTAATGCTGAAGGAGACCGATCATTATCTAATTGCAGATCACATTGAGTGGATTAAGTTCGAATCAGCCGGGACTCGTCTCTTGAAAATCAATATTTTAGCTAAGAATTATGATCCTTCCAATCCAAACGATTCGAATAACCCCGATGATCCAGAATTTCTAGCAGTTAATGTATTCCAGTTAATCACCTGGGTGCGTTTCTAGTGAGGAGGAAAAATGCGCGAACGTGGTTCTGCTTTGCTAGTAGCTATAGTGTCAGTAATGATTCTGCTGTTAATCTCGGGAATGTTCTTTTTCTTAATCACTGATCAGATGCAATCTAATGATTACGAAGAGAGAGCGATTAAGGCATATTATTTGGCTCAAGCTGGGATATTCGATGGAGTAGCGAAGATAAAAGCTAATCTTGTTCCAGCGCCCGATGCGACGGGTAAAAGCATACAACCTGTTATCCCAGATCCTTTTGATGTTGATGATAGTGGTCAGTATTATCTAGAATGGCAAAAGAATGACTTGTATTATACCATTACTAGTACGGGGTCATATGGAAGTGGTACAGGAAAAGTTGTTCGGATTCTACAGGCTTATTATAAAGCTGGTTCCGGTGGTGGATCGGAAGAAGAGATTCCAGAAGAATATATAATCCAAGAGCTTATAGTGGGTGGTGTCTATGGGAATGGATATGGGAACGGAAACTCGAGGTTTTTTTTTAGTAATGATATGAATTTAGATGATACTACTTCGCCAGTAGACTTAAACCACGGTATTTATATATTTATACTCAAGAAAAATTTAAGTGATCGGGAAAATAAGTATCCTCACAATGTACTGCTTAGTCTACAGAATAGGGAGAATAACCAGACCATCGATTTGACAGGCAAGATTACATTGAATGGTGTTAGTTTACCAAGATTTGAGGATGACCCGGAAGATCCGGAAGATAACGAATATAAGTATTTGATCGACTTTAATGATTATGATGGTGATGAGAGTAGGTCAGAAGAAATTATTATTTCTTACACTGGTAATGAGCCACTTCGTTTAGTGGTGGACGGCTACCTTAGCAATAAAGTTGATAGTTATAAGGATGATCATAGGACAGCGACTATTTCCAATATTTACGTTATATCAACAGATGATGGTTTAATCTGGCAAATTGAGAATTAAGTTTGGAATAGTTTATAAATAAGCTTGAGGAGATTACAACGTGTTCAAACAAAAACAATGGCTGGCCGTAGTACGGGGGGACCACTGGGTTGTTGCCAAAGTGGCCCGCCGTAAATTAAAACTAGATATTCTTCACTTGTCTGAATTTCGCGTTGTACCTGAACCTGAACCTGTATTTGAATTCGAAGACGGTCAAGAACAACCTGAGGAGAATTTACTCGTTCAGAAAGAAGGTCTCCAAGAAGACAAGCGCTTGACTGGTGGGAAAAGGTCGGACTTACTGAAAGCCTGGTTACATAAAAACCATGTGCCTCTCAAAAAACTTCAGCTTGCAGTCTCTTGCCCGGGAGTGATTACCCGGATGATCACTCTTCCAATTATGGCTTCCAAAGATCTTGATAAACTTTTAACAGAACAAGTGGAACAGTATTTTACCTTGAATATTTCGGATTACGTGGTAGATTATAGGGTGTTGGATCGATTAGTAGAAGACGGGGAAATACGTCAACGGGTTCTGCTGGCTGCCCTGCCAAAGTACCAATGGGAGACTCTGTGGTCGGAGTGGGAAGAGATAGGATTTAAACCGCAAGTGGTGGATTTAGCCGCAGATGGTTTGGCACGGTTATACTCGAAATTGACACCGAATACTTCGAAGGGAAAAAGTACAACGGAGTTGGAGGCTCCGCTGGATTTGGCGATTATCGAATTGAGTGCAGACCGGGTGGAATTTATTCTCCTTGAGCAGGGCGTGTTTTTCTTGTATTCTGACCTAGAGGTTTCTTTGGACGTCTTGGACCAAGTTAGGATTGCCGTGAATAGTACTTCCAAAGGTGTTGGGGATGGACAACCGGAAGAAAAAGAAGAAACGGAAGCTATGGATCTGCAGACCGCAAAATTACATGCTTGGGCTAAAACGGAGGTTGAAGCGAGTTTGGGAAATGTTCTCCAGTCGCTTTCTGAATTCTTCGGCTTTTTTGCGGCACGACATTTTGGTAAATCCATTGATCGCATTTATCTCACTGGGGACTATGCAGATCTTCCTTTTATTCAAGAGATTATCCAGTCTAATTTAGAAATATTTACCCAGGTAGGCTTCCCGAATGCTTGGCGTCCTCGTTTTAGCAGTAGGGCCAAACCACTACAGAAAAACTGGATGAAATATGGCAGCCTTTATGGTTTGGCAATGCGGGAGGGCTAAATGAAAGAAAAGAGAGAGTTTAATTTTGCCCAACGCTGGATTGAAGGACAGGCTAGAGAGAGTGAGAGTCCTTCGAAATTGAAAACTCAAGCCTTAACCTGGGGAATAGGCGGTCTAGTGTTCTTGGGAGTTATCGGCAGTACTCCCTGGCTTTGGGAATATAAACTAAGTAGAGACCTCATCGTGGTTGAGGATAAAATCTCCTTGCTTAGAGAAATCTCAAATCAGGTTAGCCAATTAAAGACCCTAAAGTCTAAAGTAGAAGAACAAGAAAAGTTACAAAATCTCATGAAAACAAGTACGCGCGATCCTGGTCCTATTTTAGAAAAACTGAAAAATACCTTGCCGATTGGGGCGGTAGTCAATTCGTTTTCGTTACAGGAAAATAATGTATCCCTAAGTGTTAGCCTTCCGACACCGGTCGATGTGGCGCGCTTATGGGTTAGTTTGCGCGATTCGGGGATGTTCTTGGTGGTTGATATTCAAACGGTTTCGTTAAAAGATCAAACACAGACTATGAATTTTAATCTGACATTAAAATAGATGCTCTTCTGCCAAGGATATGCTAGAGGAGTTAAGGAGTAGAAAGGGTATGAAAAAGGAGAAATCACAAATAATCATACTTGTTTTGGTTATAATGTTTGGACTTAGTTATGCTTATGCTAAATTCCTTTTTCTACCCCAGTGGACGGTCATTCAAGATACTAAGAATCAGCTGCTCTCTCGGAACAATTATCATCAGGAATTGCTGAGCTACCAAAAGAATCAAAGCGGACTTCAACAGGATATTAAACGGTTGGAAACAAAAGTCCTTGAATTAAATGCTCAGCTTCCAACCCAGCTTGATAAACCCCAACTCATGGTTGGGCTCTACACCTTGGCTAAACAACACAAAGTTAATCCTCAATCGGTCTCCTTTGAGCAAGTTCAGACTAAAGGTACCTATCAAGAGATGGGGATGAGCTTTAGCTGTTCTGGTAAAGCGGTGGATTTACTCGCCCTGATTCATGCTTTGCAATTCGGAGGGAGTCAACGATTAGCGATCAATAGTATAAAGCTTACAGGTTCGCAAAGGGACATGCGAGCAGAGTTAAAGTTGACGGCTAATGCCAGCCTGGGAACTTCAAATGTCGCAACTCAGAAACCAGCCTTTATGAATTTCCCCTTCGGCGTGGATTCTCCTGAGAAAATGTTTCAACCCTAAACAAATCCGCCTCCCAAAGACAACCGGGAGAGCGGATTGTTGTTTAGTGGCGAAAAATGGCTTATAATAACCAAAATATTTGAGTCGCCGAGGTAGGAGAAATGGAGATCCATCTAGAAAGTCTTATAGACAGAAAGATATTTTGGGAGTAAAGAAATGCAGAAAAAAAATAAAAGACAACACTTCCGGGTGGATTTATTAAAAGAAGTCTCGGCTTTTGCTAAGATTCACTCAGTCTACAATCAATCTATAGACGTCGATAAAACCATGCCTGTTTCCATACTTGATCTTAGTGCCGGGGGCATGCGGGTACGAATGGCTTATAATTTGCCCACCGAGATTATGATACTCAACGTGAAATTCGAATTTGAAAATGAGCAATATGATTTACGGGCTCAAGTACTACGAAAGATATCTAAAGGGGATTATTATGAATATGGCTTAAAATTCCTTTCAACCCGAGATCAAACCAGCATGATACACTGTTTGAATATGTACAAAATAAAAAATACTAAATTTAGAAAAGTTGAGTTGGATTTAAAAGTTCAAAAATATATTGGCTGCTTTGTTAAATTTTTAGAACTCATTGAAGAACCAGCTTATCTTATTACTGATAACAGACTAGTGGTAGCTTCAAATTTCCAGGCACAAGCCAAAGGGGTTAAATTGGGCGAGCGTTGTTACAAGACAATATCTAAAGAAAATAAAATTTGCTCACATTGTAAATTGGAAATAGCTATCAAGGAAAATCAAGTTATTGAAGCGGATGCCTTCGTATCCGGTAAAAAATGTACTGCACGATGGCTCTACACTGAAGAAGGACTGATCATTCATTATCATAAAAGATTAAGTTAGCGATATCCGTCTCCCAAAAACAATCGGGATGACGGATTTTTTATTATAATGTGGATAAGCAAAATTCCCTCCTCTGAAGCATAGGTATTAGAACAGTGCGAAAGGGGTGGAGAAGATGTTCGTGGAACTTTTTTTTGTCAGTATGGCCCTCTCTGTTCTGAAGGGAGTTTCATTACTAGTCTCCTATATTAACAACAATGCCTTTCCTCAGCCCTTAAATGAGCAGGAAGAAGCGCGTTATTTGAAAATTCTTAGTGAAAGTAAAACAGAGTCCTTTACCTTAACCCCTGAAGTAGAGAACGCCCGCAATACCTTAGTAGAGCATAATTTACGGTTGGTAGCTCATCTTGTCAAGAAGTTTGACGGAACAGGGGAAGATGGTGATGATTTAATTTCCATTGGCACGATTGGTTTAATCAAGGGGATTAATACCTTTGATCCGGGGAAAGGGACGAAGTTGGCCACCTACGCTGCCCGTTGTATTGAAAACGAGATCTTAATGCATTTGCGATCTTTGAAAAAATCTCGCGGCGAGGTTTCAATTTACGATCCCATCGGAATGGATAAAGAGGGCAATGAAATTTCTCTGATCGATGTACTAGGGTCGAACGAAGAGGATATCTCGTTGAAGGTCGAAAATGAATCCGAACAAAAGGCCTTGCTGGAACTCGTTAAAAAACTGACTAAAAGAGAAAAATTAGTACTCCAATTGCGTTATGGGTTGATGAACAGTCCGAAACGCACTCAAAGGGAAATTGCAAAAGCTTTGGAAATCTCCCGATCGTATGTGTCTCGGATCGAGAAGAAAGCTATTCAAAAATTGATGGAAGAGATGGGGAAAATTGATTCAAATAGATAAGTCCTTTACTTGCTCTCATGGCATCCTCTAGGGTATAATATATAATAAACTTTAGCACTTTGGAGGATTCAATGTTTGAGTATTTTCGACCCACACTTCAAGCTACCTCACTAGATCTCATTTCAGTAGAACAACTTGTTCAAGATGGGATCCGAGGGCTAATTATCGATTTAGATAATACCATGACTCCATGGAACAATGTCGAAGTAGGTCCTAAAGTGGAAGCATGGTTTATAAAAGTCAAGGCAGCAGGAATTGGCGCCTGCGTGGTGTCCAACAATAGTAAGCGACAGCGTGTTGCGGTGGTCGCCGACCGTTTGGGTATACCCTTTATTTTCGGGGCGACAAAGCCACGTCGAAGAGCTTTTCGAGCGGGAATGGATCTTTTAAAGACAGGGCAGAAGGATACGGCTGTGATTGGAGATCAGTTGTTTACGGATATACTGGGTGGAAATCGGCTTGGTCTTTATACGATTTTGGTTACACCCATCAATGACCAAGAGTTTATCGGAACCCGGATTATGCGTCAGTTGGAGAAAGTGCTTGTCTGGCTGATGAAACATTTTGCTTCGGCGAAACCGTTTAGCCCTAAAATTCATTGAGCATCTAGGAATGGCTTAGCCATTCCTTTTCGTTATACGCACGAAACTCCGTAGTGTGCCTATAGGCAACTTGGCTGTACTAAAGCAAATCGGGGGTATCAATTAAACGTTTATGATATCTTTGACCAGAATGCAAGAGGAGTAAAAAATGGAAAAACAACATAATGACTTGGAAAAACATTATGCAGTACTCGGTGACCCGATTCAGCATTCCCTTTCCCCTGGGATGCACAATGCTGGGTACAAGGCTCTAGGAATAAAAGCGGAGTACCATCGTTTTCGAGTTAAGCCCGGTCAGTTGGCGCAGGCCGTGGACGGACTTTGTGCTCTGGGGTTTTCGGGCTGGAACGTCACGATTCCCCACAAGGAACCCATCGTTTCCCTGCTTGATAGTTTGACTTCGGAAGCCCGCCGCGCTGGTGCTGTTAATACAGTTAAAATCCATGAGGGGCAGCGAATTGGGCACAATACAGATGGGGCTGGGTTTGTGCGTTCTGTAGAAGCGGAATTAAACGGTTTTCAGGCAAAAAAGGCGGTCCTTCTCGGCGCTGGCGGGGCAGCAAAAGGAATTGCCTTGGCGCTGGCAGAGCAAGGGATGGAGTTACATATTCTTAATCGGACTCCTGAAAAGGCCAAGGAATTAGTTCAGGTAATTCAACGCTGGGGAGGAACAGCGACAGCAGGGGAGTTTGCTCCCGGAGCGTGGTTAGAGGATGTAGACCTTTTAGTTCAGACAACCTCCCTTGGGTTACTTAATGAGTCTTTTCCATTTTCTATTCAAGGGATCTCCAAGGGGGCCCTCGTGGTTGATATTATCGTTAATCAGAGGGAGACAGCTATTTTAAGAGAAGCTAAAGGTCTGGGTTGTCGTACGCAAAACGGACTAGGGATGCTGCTTTATCAAGGGGCTTTGGCTTGGGAATTTTGGCTCGGTGGACAGGCTCCTGTCGAGGAGATGAGTCAAGCCTTGAAAGGTCAATTCTTTGAGCGGCTGTTTGCTAAAGGATAACTAAGAGTTAAAGAGGACGAAGAAAATGCCAAATCAGCAGGGTAAGGATTTCGGATTTACACTTCTGGAAATGATCCTTGTATTAACGCTCTTAGCTGGTGCGGGGTTTGTGCTGCTTATTAAGCTTCCTATAAATTTCGAAAAACAACATTTAGCCTTGGCGACAACCCAATTGTTAGAGGAAATTCGTGATACTCGCCAGGCGGCACTTGCGGAAAATAACTGGTATGCCATTAAGTTTTACTATCAAACGAACCATCATTATCAGATTTTTCGTCAAGGGACCAGGGTAAAGGACGTTTATTTCCAAGATGGGGTCCGATTTTTAGGCAGCCCGCCAGAATTACAATTTAATGCTTCTGGTCGAAGTGTCGGTTCAACGATTATCTTGACGACCCCTTCGGGTAAGCAAAGCCGCGTTATCGTGGCTCCTGTAGGGATGCGAATAAGGGAAGAATGACCTTCGGTGCAAGTCGTGTACCAAACAAAAACTATTGATTAGTTTTGCGCTGACCAAAATTTATGGTCTATACAATAGATCAATTTTTACGAATACGGAATAGAGAGAAGGGACATGAGATGCGCTTTTTAACGGCAGGAGAATCACATGGTCAAAAGTTAGTCGGTATCATCGAAGGACTTCCGTCTGGAATGAAGATTTCCAGAGATAGTATTGATATTGCCTTAAGGCAACGTCAACAAGGACCTGGCCGTGGTGGACGAATGGCTATTGAACAAGATGAGATACAAATTATATCCGGGGTACGAGGAGGATTAAGTACGGGCGCTCCAATCGCCTTAGAGATCCTCAACCGTGATTGGGAAAATTGGCAGAAAATCATGGCTTGGGGAGAAGAGGCTGACTTAGAAAGCCGAAAAGTGCTAACCCCTCGGCCGGGGCATGCGGATTTAACGGGTTCTCTTAAATATCGAACAGAAGTCCGGAATATCCTCGAACGGGCGAGTGCCCGAGAGACTGCCATGCGGGTAGGGATAGGAAATCTAGTAAGGCAAGCTTTGGCCGCCCTCGGAGTGGAAATCAGAGGGCATGTCCTGGCGGTGGGCGGCGTTCATGCGGAGCGTTCAGACAAGGAAGAGTATTGGCAACATGTAAAAAAATCCGAGTGGTCTGTAGGAGATCCTCTTGCTGAACAAAAGATGGAGGATCAACTCCTGATTGCTCGGAATCAGGGAGAATCCTTGGGAGGACTATTAGAGGTACAAGTGTATAATATTCCGGCAGGATTAGGCTCCCATGTGCACTGGGACCGCAAGTTAGATGGAAAGCTGGCCCAAGCAGTTCTCTCAGTGCAAGCGATCAAAGGGGTTTCCTTTGGGCTAGGCTTCGAGGCAGGGGAACGCATGGGTTCGCTAGTTCATGATCCGATCACTTATCGTCAGGGGCAAGGCTTTGCTAGGGCTTCCAACCATGCGGGAGGAATTGAAGGGGGAATGAGCAATGGGGAACCCATTATCCTTCAAGCGGTTATGAAACCCATCCCGACCCTCTATCAACCTTTAGATACGGTGCATCTGGAAACCAAAGAGGTGGTCAAGGCCAGTGTGGAGCGTTCAGATGTTTGTGCCGTGCCAGCCGCCTTAGTCGTTTTGGAACATGTGGTAGCTTGGGTGATTGCTGAAGCGGTCCTGGAAAAGTTCCCCGCAGATAACTTTGCCGAATTAAAAAGCAGCTGGGAAGCTTATCAAGAAAATTTGCGTATGATGTAGCTTTTACCTAATCTAGGTATAGCGGACTTACTTATAACTAGGGATATTTGTGCGAATTGCGGTACTCGGAACGATTGTAATTATTACTTTATCATCGAGAGGATTGATCACCATGCAAAACATCGTTCTCATTGGATTCATGGGAACTGGCAAAAGCACGGTTGGTAAGCGGTTAGCCCAGGCGCTCGCTTGGGATTTTGTCGATACTGATAACGAAATAGGAGAAATCACCAACCTAAGTGTGACAGAAATTTTCCGTCGTCATGGAGAGACGCGTTTTCGTTCAGAAGAAAGCATTGTGGTCGCTAGGCTCAGTCAATTAGACCATATCGTCATAGCGACAGGCGGCGGTACAGTCTTGAATCCCCTCAATTGGAAGGCGCTGGCTCATAAGGGGACTGTAATCGGTCTTCATGCTTCGCTGGAAGAGATTCTTAATCGGATTGGCCATAAAAATGATCGTCCGCTTCTCAAGGGCTCAAAAGAGGAGATTGAGAAGTTATGGTCGGAGCGTCAAGGCTGCTACGCTCAGGCTGACTATATGATTGATACATCTCAAAAAAATATTGATGAAGTGGTAAGTGAGATTCTTACCATACTTAGGAGGCTTAATAACAATGAGTTTAGCGGAATTGCAAACGATTGAAGTCAGCTCTGATAAACCGTATCCGGTATTTTTAGGAGCGCCACTCGAAGCGCTAGGGGAGTATCTTCATTCTCAAATAAGCGATGTGGAGCACATCCTGATTATTACTAATAGGGAAGTCGGAGAGCTCTATGCGGAACGTCTCCAAAAAGGCCTTGTTGACTATCGTGTCAATCTACTGACAGTCCCTGCTGGAGAAGCAGAAAAATCGCTGGAACGTTTAAGTCAGCTCACGACAGCGGCACTACGTTGTGGTGCAGACCGCAAAACTCTCGTTATTGCTCTGGGAGGCGGGGTAATTGGGGATTTGGCCGGTTTTTTTGCCAGTGTCTTTATGCGGGGAATTCGCTTTATACAAGTTCCGACAACCCTGTTAGCGCAAGTTGATAGTAGTATAGGTGGAAAAGCGGCCGTCAATCATCCGGCTGGGAAAAATATTCTGGGTACCTTTACTCCACCGTTGGCAGTCTGGACAGATTTCAAGACACTAGATAGTCTGCCTTGGCAAGAAGTTGAAAACGGGTTAGCAGAAAGCATAAAGCATGCCATAATTGCGGATTTAGACCTATTTGAGTTTTTCGAACAACAAGAACTTAAGATTAAACAACGAGATCCCCTGATTTGGAGCGAAATGGTAACACGGTCTTCGGCGGTAAAGATAGGTATAGTTTCCCAAGATGAACACGAGCAAGGGATACGTGGTCTGTTGAATCTAGGACATAGCTTCGGGCACGCCTTAGAGACTGAGATGAACTATCGCGGAGTGACTCATGGGCAAGGGGTTAGTATTGGTCTCGTGGCAGCTTCATATTTAGCAAAGACTAAAGGGCTAATGACTTCCGTAGAAGTTAGTAGAGTTGAGCAGTTACTGACTAAATTTGGTTTACCGACCGCGGTCGATGTAAAGCAAGACCCTCTGGCCTTGTTACAGCGCATGCAAGCCGATAAGAAAAACCAAGGGGGACGAAAAATCCTAATTCTCCCCAAAGGAATCGGACAGGCGGTTATTTCTAAGGAATGTACCGACCAAGAAATATTAAGTGCCTGGGAAGAGGTAATTACATCAGACAAGTAAACTAACACTGGGATTAAATAATCTGGCATAGATCGAGAGATCTTTGTCAGATTTCTTGTTTTAAGAGGAGAAATCGCAAGTGTTTGCGCGATATACTGCGAATTAATAAGAGAGAATGACAATCGAAGGTATTTATAAGAAAGATATGTCGAGTCGAAAGGTATTTAATAATGGATGGAGAAATCAACAGGAATTAGTTGAAATAATCTGATCTATGTTGAGATCGTGAATTTGTGAATCGTAAATAGCGTTTTGTAATTTGTGCATTTTATAGGATTTTAGTGGAAAGGAGTGAGGCCTTGAAAAGAGGGGAAAACACGCAAAGAGGTTTTACATTGTGGGAACTTCTGCTTGTACTTTCATTGATAGGAATTCTCCTAGTCCTAACACCTCACTTCGGTTCAGCTGTGAGTCAGGTTCAGAACCGCGTGGATCTCGCGAATGTACTAAAGATCGAAGGGGCAGTCCAGCTTTATCGGATTGATGTGGGAACGTTTCCCAGGAGGGTTTCGGATTTGGTTCACTCTCCGATCGGCGTGAGTGGATGGCGCGGTCCATATTTAGAGGAGATTCCAGAAGATCCTTTCAATCCAGTCTTGAGTTATCAGCTCGATGCCTTGGGACGGGTCAAAGCACGAACAGCTTTATAGATCAAGAAAGAAAATACGAAAAATATTCAATAAGATTATTAAGCGCTTGAAGAAATTCAAGGAGTGATTAGAACGAAACTAGTAAACGCTTCTTTGGGTTATGTATTGTTTGATGTGTTACTCGCCTTGTTTCTTTTTTCCCTCGGGTTTGCTGTTCTCTTTGGCTTGACGGAGAGCGCTGTTACCCAGTCCCGTCAAGCCACTACCCTTATGGAGGGAGCGAATCTTGCTCAGAGAATCATGGATCGGTTAGCGAACCATGATTGGAGGGATAATCTTGCCCGACAAGCCTGCATACCGGGTGGGATCCTAGAAGGAAACGAAGGGAAATTCCAGTATATTATTCGTGCGGATTGGTACGATATGCCGCAGCTTCTGAGAGTTAGTGTGGAAGTCTTCTGGAGAGGCAAGGGGAGTGATCCCCAATATAAACTGGAGAGTCTTTATGCTGTTGAATAGTCGTAATGCTAATCGTAATCGTAATCGTAATAGTAGTACTGCTGGACTAACGCTCATGGAAGTTTTATTTGCCCTATTAATCACCGGAATTTTTTTAATCATAGCCCTGCGATTTTTAACGGATCAGTGGCGGGGAGCGCGTTCTCTCAAAAATCATTTAGAAGCTCACTATTTCGTGATGACTGCTGGGACAACTGTCTCTGATGTGATTCGCACGGCTCAAACTGTAGAATGGGTTCCGGATCCTGGGGTATTAAAAGTTTTGCCCTTACCGGATGACGTAAATCTCGCACCGTCTCTTGATATCTATTTCGTCGGTGATTTAGATCATGACGAGACGCGAGACCTTTATTGGAGACACTTAGGTGCTTCGCAGCCAGTGGCGAGCTATGTAACTGGATGGGAATGTAGGGAGGTGGAACCGGGACTGTGGGAGATCTTCTTGCAAGCAAGTGTAGAGGAGCAGACGGTTATTTGGCAGAGTATGATCCGACAACGTGCGCATTCTACAATATCTCACGGCTCAAGGCCTACTTCAGGGGTTGCATTTACTACGTTAAATGCAGAACCTCCCCTAGTTGCAGTAAATACAGCAATAACTTCAATAACTTCAATAACTCCTATAACTCCTATAACGACTTAAAGCACAGATCAACCGGGTATGTCAGTCTGCTTATCCTCCTTTTATTTACGACTTTAGCCGGACTAGGGATGGAAGTCTATCTGAAGGCTAATGCAGAAAATCGTATGGTAAAACGGGAAACCCAGAGCAGGCAGGCTCTCTACGTTGCTGAGGGAGGAATTGAGTGGGCGAAAGCTCATCTACTAGTGAATCCAGGACTTAGTGAGGGTAACGTTTCTTTGGCAACCGGACGTGCTATTATTGTTATTGAGTTAAATGGAGGAGGGTATAAAGTGATTTCTGAGGGACAGTCAGGCTTAGCCATTCGAAAAATTGAACAAACACTGCAGTTGGACGCGGGAAAGTGGGTCATGACGAGTTATCAGGAACTACACCGCTAACCATGGAAAAGCAGCTTGAATTTAGTCAGTTTTTGCTGGTTAAGGGGTATATTGACGAAAAGGGCTTGGCAGAGGGGTTAGATTTTGCCTTGGAAAGAAGAGAGCCCATCGGTGATATTCTTGTGCGGATGGGTGTGTTGTCCAAAGCCAAGTTATCAGAAGCCGTACGTAGATATTTGGGCATCCCGGAAGTTTCTCTGACCAGGGTCATAATTGACCCAGAAATTGCAGGGCAAATTCCCGAAGCAATGGCTCGCCGCTATACCCTTATACCATTTGAGCGACGATCGGGAGTCTTAAGAGTAGCCATGTTAGAACCCACCCATGAACGAGCTCTACGGGATGTTCGAATGTTTACAGGCTTAGAGGTTGAGCCAGTATTCGCTAAGGCTGAGGAAATCCAGGCTGCAATCCGCCAGTACTTAACCGTGGAACAGTCCGTCGCCCGAATTACGCATTTTGAAGATCATTTCTTTGAGGATCAGGGCGTTTGGTCGAAGGAATCTCTTGAATCTGTTGAATTCGATTCCTTAGTAGACGATTCGCCCACGCTCAAATTAGTTTACTCAATTTTGCATGAGGCCGTTTTGCAAGGCGTAAGCGATATTCATTGGGAACCCCGTAAGAATGATTTCGTCGTGCGTTATCGCATAGATGGTAAACTTCTGAAGAAACACGTGCTCTCTGCAAAAACTGCCCGAAGTATAGTTTCTTGTTTAAAAGTCATGGCCCAAATGGATGTTGCAGAACGACGAATCCCTCAAGATGGTCGAATGGCGTTCAACGCAGGGGTGCGACAGGTCGATTTTCGCATGTCTTCAATGCCCATTGTTTATGGAGAAAAGGTTGTTGTGCGTATTTTAGACCAAGAAATGGCACAGCGTTCGCTTAATGGCTTAGGTATGCGTTCAGAGGTAGAAGCAGGGGTCAAATCCTTATTGACACGTCCGAATGGCTTAATATTGGTAGTAGGACCGACGGGAAGTGGCAAGACCACAACCCTTTATGCACTGCTGAGGGAATTGAAGGCTGAAGAGCAGAACATTATATCCATTGAAGAACCGGTTGAATATCAACTTTCAGGGGTAAACCAAGTACAAGTCAATCTTCCGGCAGGACTCAGTTTCGCTGTTGGGTTGAAACATATCTTACGACAAGACCCGGATGTGATTATGGTTGGGGAAATCCGAGATGAAGAAACAGCGAGAATTGCCATAACAGCTGCACTTACAGGTCATTTAGTTTTATCAACCCTTCATACTAATACGGCGGCAGAGGCCTTAACTCGGCTTGTAGATATGGGGATAGAACCTTATCTTTTAGCGGCAGCAGTCAGTGGGGTTTTGTCCCAACGCCTGGTACGCCGGTTATGCGAACATTGTAAGACAACGTATAGGTTAACGGAAACCGAAAAACGGGCCCTCCGCTTACCTGCATCGATTAATTTGTTCTATCGCTCAACTGGATGTCCGGAATGTTTTGGCTCCGGGTTTCGAGGTAGGATTGGGATTCATGAATTTTTGCTTTATAATCAAGAAATTAAAGACCTTGTGTTGACGCGACATAATTCCAGAGACATTGAGCGACAAGCGTTAGTTTCTGGTATGCTTACAGTATTCGAAGATGGTCTGTTAAAAGTAACCCAAGGATTAACCACCATGGAGGAATTACTCCATGCGGCATCTGGTATTTGAGGGTAAGAGGGGAAGTTAAAACACTTGCTAACACTTAAAGAATTATTAATCATAGCTGGGGAAAGAAAATCCTCGGATATTCACTTAACTGTAGAGAGTCCGCCCGTCTTGCGTATTGACGGTTCCATGGTTCAACTTCAAGCGGATAAACTGTCCCAATCTGATTTAGAAACCTTCGCCCTTTCCCTGATGAATGAGACACAAGCCAAACGGTTTGCCGAATCCGGTGAACTCGATTTATCCTACAGTTTGCCGGGAATCGGACGATATCGGGTTAATGTTTTTCGCCAGCGAGGCTCGATTGGCGTAGTCATTCGCTTGATACCCTTTGTTATTCCTAGTCCTGAGAGTTTGGGTTTGCCAGCTGTAAGTATCGAGTTAGCACGCTTACACAAAGGGTTGGTGCTAGTGACCGGGCCAACCGGAAGTGGAAAATCGACGACTCTTGCTTCATTAGTGGACTATATTAATCGTACGCGGTCTTGTCACATTGTCACGATTGAAGACCCTATTGAATATTTGCACCGACATAATTTAAGTTTGGTCAATCAACGAGAAGTTGGTAATGATACCATGTCATTTACCAATGCCTTACGCGCGGTCTTGCGGCAAGATCCCGATGTTATTTTAGTCGGAGAGATGCGAGACTTAGAAACCATTGCCACGGCTGTTACAGCGGCTGAAACAGGACACTTAGTTTTTAGCACGCTTCACACAAATGATGCGACCCAATCAGTGGATCGGATGATCGATGTTTTTCCACCTCATCAACAACAACAAATTCGAGTGCAGCTGGCAGCCGTTTTACAAGGGATAATGTCTCAACAATTATTCCCTAGGGCAGATAAAAAAGGGCGCGTGGCCGCCATAGAGGTCATGTTGGCAACCCCAGCAGTTCGCAGTCTTATTCGTGAGGGTAAAACTCATCAACTGCCGACAGTCATTCAAACCAATGTTAAGCTTGGCATGCAGACCATGGATAAAGCTATACTTGACTTAGTTCAAAAGGGTCTGATCTCAGCTGAGGTCGCCCAGGGGAAACTGCAGAGTCCTGATAGTCTGAGAAGATGAAGCAGCAGCGTTTTGTCTGGAAAGCGGTTGATTTGAATGGAATTCTTAAGCGCGGAGTTTGGGAAGGGGCTGGAATAACTGAAGTTCAAGCTCGCTTAAGGAAAGAAGGATACTTTCCAGTCTGGGTTCGAGCTAAAAAGATTTGGAAAATGCCTCTGTTGCCCTTCGGTGGCATCCAATGGAGTCCCTTCGTTCGCCGACTTGGGACGCTGCTGGAGGCTGGGATCCCGTTGCTTCAAGCCTTGGAGATCATGACTTTCCACGGGGAAAAGTTATCCTTGGAGCAAGAATTATGGAAAAGGGTTAAAGATCGAGTGGAATCAGGAAGTGATTTATCAGAGGCCTTAGCCCTTTTAAATCCATGTCCCAACTCATTTGTGCTTTCGATGATTAAAGCTGGGGAATACACAGGGACGTTAGGGAAAGTTCTAAGTGAAGTGGCTGAAGAATTAGAACAGGAACATGAATTACATAAAAAAATCAAAGCAGCACTTGCCTATCCCCTACTTCTGTCTTCAGGGGTAGTGGTCGTGCTATACGTTCTCTCTGTCTGGGTGCTCCCTATGTATGAAAAACTCTTTCTGAGTATGGGCAGTACAGAATTACCGATTGTGACTAAAGTCATTTTTGCCAGTGGTCGAGCACTTCCAGCCTTTTTATGGGGTATGCTGGGATTGGTCACAATTCTTATGATAATTGTCAGAGTTTCAAGAACTTATGATTGGAAGTTACGCTTAGAGCATTTACTGGGACGGGTACCCATCATCGGAAGGGTTTATCGTCTCCGCGATTTGGTTCAATTTAGTCGGATGTTGGGTCGTTTAATAGCGGTCGGAATCCCTTTACTAGAAGCGTTGCGTTTAACGGCAGGAACGCTACGCAGTCCTGTGATGCTAGAGTTGACAAACCAGCTTGTGCTATCTGTTCGGCAGGGAAAACCTATGGCTCCCCTACTCCGCTCGAGTCGCATCTTTCCCAAAGAGGGGGCAGAAATGATCGCGATTGCTGAGGAAACCGGACAATTGGATCGAATGTTAAACTATGTTACCGAACTGTTTCGTCGAGAACTCGAGGATCAGCTTGTGCGATTACTGCGTATGATCGAGCCAACACTTATTCTTGCTTTAGCAGGGCTAATCGGCCTAGTTGCCAGCGGGGTAATGATTCCTATTTTTGATCTTAGTTCACATCTAGAATGAACGGTTTGGACTAAAGCGGAACATCCACTAATAGAATTAGGGTATTTTGAAAGTGATCTAGTGGAGAACTTATGGCTTCAGGCCAAGAATGGCTAAAAAACAGAGAGGTTAAAGAATATGAGGAAAGGAAAGGAGAATTGAGATGAATCATCTCAAGGAAAAGAACGGGTTTACGCTCATTGAGGTCATGGCAGTGATTATTATACTAGGTGTCTTGGGTGCTATCGTAATTCCTAAATTGACATCAAGCACAACAAACGCACGGCGAAAAGCGGACATCGCAACTGCACACGAGGTAAAAGCCGCCCTTGATCGTTATCAGATGGAAAAGGGAACCTATCCTAAAAATACAGAGTTGACAGCCTCTGAAGGTACGGTGACAAGTTCAAGTCTCATACCTAAATATATTAGTAAATTGGACAAATCAACGACCCAGCAAATCGTCGCTGAGGGAAACAAAGGATTTGGAGTGGTTAATATTGTGGCAGATGCTACAGATCCCACGAAATTTACTATTCCAGACACGAAGACCAATACGATCATGATTTATTTATTTGGAGATGGTTTGGGAGCGGAAGTTCGAGTGTATGATGAAGGTCTCAAGGATTTTCTGTGGACGTCCGCAAATTAGCAAAAAAACTCTAAGCAGAAAAATCATGTCTAACATTTGTAGTGCAGGAGAGTACTGAAAGGGGAAAGACCATTGTACCTAATAAGTATAATTAGCGGATTTTTTGGAATCTTGATCGGGAGTTTTTTGAATGTGGTCATTTGTCGTGTCCCACGTGGGGAGTCCATTGTTTCGCCTGGTTCATATTGCTATACTTGTGGACACTCCTTACGAGCTTGGGAACTCATTCCTATAGTTAGCTTTCTAATCCAAAAAGGACAGTGTAGTAACTGCGAGGCTCGGATCTCATGGCGTTATCCAGCAGTTGAAGCTCTGACAGGGATTCTCTTCTTTCTTACTACTTTATTGAGCTTCGATTCTGGGATGCACCCTGCACGAATACTCTTGAACCTTTCTTTTGTAGCAACGCTTGTGGCATTATCTTTTATTGACCTTGATACATTCCGTTTGCCAGATGTGCTTACCCTTCCTCTCTTGGGAATAGGACTTATAGGAGCTTTTCTCATCCCAGGGAATCCTAGTGGATGGGAAAGTGTGCTTAGTGCCTTGGGTGCGGGAGGAGTATTCTGGATTATCGCCCGAGTTTACCCGCAAGGAATGGGTCTGGGGGATGTAAAGTTGGTTGCGGCAATGGGCGCATTTTTGGGGTTCCCTGCTATCTTCATCTCTATTTTTGTAGGAAGTTTTGTCGGCGCAGTAGTGGGAATCTTCCTTCTCCGTACGGGCAAAAAAAGCCTTGGTCAACAGATCCCCTTTGGACCCTACTTGGCGTTGGGGGCGATACTTACCTTATTATGGGGAATCCAAATCTTTGAATGGTATTGGGCGTGGATATAATTCGATGCGAAATGGTACGGTAGTCTTCGAATTGACTGATGGAGAAATCCGGGCGCTTTGGTTTTCTGTTCCCATTTTTTCCTCAGTTATCAAGCCAAAAAATAGATCAAGATTAGTCAAATTTGACCGCATTCCAATACCGACTGGTATTATCGAACAGGGCAATGTAAGGAATGAAGGTCTATTAATTGATCTTTTGTCAAGGTATCGCTCACAACTCCCTAAGAGCAGGCCAAATGCCTATTTAACGATTTCACTGCAACAAGGCTTTATTCGGGCTTATCCGTTACCGTGGCTCCCAAAACGCGACAGAACTTCGGCTTTGGCTCTGTTAGTCGATGAAGAAATTTCGATTGCTAGATCGGATTTGCTGTATGATTTCCTAATTATTTCCGAAGAAAAGCCCAAAAGTTTACGCGTTTTACTGGGCGCAACTCGTCAGAGTATACTCGAAGGGTATGTATTTATCTTTGAAAAAGCGGGGTTTAAAGTAAAAGGTGTTGATTTCTCGTTCTCTGTCTTAGGGCAAACACTTGGGTTTGATCCTAACGAGGATGTTCTTTATCTACAAGGGGAAGCTGGCTGTTTTCAAGTAGCTTTATTTCGTGGAGAGGTTCCGGAAAGTGTGCGAATATTGCCTCCTCTGCCTTCGATTGACGGTTGTGATTGTTGCGAAAGCGAGCAGATCGAAGAAGGGGTAAAAGAGATCCAACGCTTTCTTTTATATTATAAAACACAACAGGCAGATCTAAACTTGAAACGCTTAGTTTGGAGTGGTGATTCAGTTACAGAGAAGCTGGCACAGAGGTTACTAGCGTCAAGTCATGTTTCAACAGGTGACCAAGCCACTTTAAAATGTGTTCCAGATTCCTGGCAGGAGATTCTTAAGGCACATGTGGGTCGGAGCGAGGTAGTGGTAGGGTATGCACAGAGGATCTTGGCGCATGATCCTGTGCTCAACCTTTGGTACCAACCAGCCCGGGCGGAAAAGATTAGGCGGAGGTACCTTGGGCTGGCATCTTTCCTCGGGTCGCTTTTAGTGATGGGAATAATCTTATGCTTTTCACTCCAGCGAATAACGATGTCTTTACAACAAGAGGTACAAGTACTTTCACCTCAAGGCGTTGAGATTGAGGGGCAGGCCAAATATGAGCAAGCCCTTGAAACAGCTTGGAAGGGGGCACTGATTCGTACCGAAAAGGTTGGAGAAGCATTAGCCGAAGTGCAGGCCTTGTCGGGGAACGGGCTGAGGATAGAACAGGTGGTGTATAAGCAAGGCAGCATGTCTTTAAGCGGAATAGCTGAAGATGCCAGCAGTGTTCAAACGCTAATCCATACGCTGCGGACCAAGGGGTGGGAACAACCCGCTTTGACGAGTTACAAATTGACAACCCTTAACAATGTCGAATTCTCTATGAGTGCTAGACATCGAAGAATTGGCAGGCAACCTGTGAAGGCGAGTGAAGCTAATCAAGTGAACTAGCAAGGAATAGGGTGGACTTATCAAGGAAGGAGTGGATATATTTGGCTTTCTTCTCAAGTGAGATAAGGGACAAAACTATCCTGGATTCTTTGAAAATTTCCCTATTACCTCTTTCGCTGCGCGGTATAAAAGGAATTGCAGCGGGTTTAATTGCCTGTATAGTCCTGGCGTTTCTTCTTCTCTGGCAACCGGCATATATAAAGTATCAATCCTTACAAAAGGAAAAAGACTATTGGTTACTGATGAGCTCTGAGATGAAACACACACAACCGAACTTAAAGCTGTCCGTCATTCCAACCCTTGATCAGTTACCCGATATGATCGAGAGGTGTCGTAGTACCTTTGAAAAGGAGGGTATAGACGTGGCTGCCTTCAATGTTGAACGGTTTGGGGAGAAACAAGAAACGGGAAAAGTAGCAAGTTTGGATTATGCTCTAGTTCGTTTGAATCTACATGGCCAATGGAATGGAATAGTATCGTCTCTCAAAGCGCTTGAGGAAGTGCAGGAGGCCGGCATTCATGTTAAGGAAGTCGTTTTAGCATCCCAAGGTGGAGAGGTGCTTCTCCAGATTTATCTACGTCAGCAAAATAAGCCTGACTTCAAAACACCTCAGTGATTAAGAGGGTTATCCGCATCTTCGCCAGTGGCTTAAGCGTCCTTAACCGGGCCATATGATGGCTTAAACCAACCCTCTTAAGAGTGATCAAGTAAATGATGGCTGGTTATGATAAATTTGGGTAACAGGACATTCCCGTTCTTCCATAATCTAAGGAGAGGAGGGGATATGTAATGGGTGGTAAGGAGTATTGTATTCAACCTGGTGATAATTTTCATGACCTTGCTCAGCGTTGGGGAGGAACTTGTGAAGACTTCCTTTTGGTCAATCCCAGCGTTGATCCCATGAAACTTCAAATAGGGCAAAAGATTGTTCTTCCCGAATTTAAAAGCGCTCTCCAAGGGCAAGAGCAATTTGCAGATATACGTAAAGATCAGGGACAAGGGTTTGTTGGGGATTATCTAGATGAAGTCGAAATGGAAGTCGAGGGAGTTCGTGTTCGGTTACGACGGATTGGTGAACCAAGAGTCCCTCATGAAATTCACTTTATTCTCCCTAGAACCGAGATCCGTAAAATCCAACCCGCAGGGGAATGTGGGCCGACTGATGTACAAATTATGTTAAGTAATCTGGATGTTGTACTCTCCCCTCGATTAGTGAGCGGTAACGGAGACCGCGCGGAACAGGGCAAACTAGTTGTATCGCCAGATGGTCAGACTCAAGCTCAACCGCAAATCCAGGCACAGCCTCAAGCTCAAGCCCAGTCTCCAACTCAAAAGACGGTCCAAGGTGAGAACGAGTCTCCACAGTTACAATTTGGTGCAACCCCTCCCTATGATCTGAGTGCGCAAACTGCGACGCAACCCTCTCAAGGACTTATGCAGGGCAAAAATCAACCGCGATGGCGCATGTCCTTCCCCTTTAATTAATGTATCTGACTATCGGAGTTATAAATAGAACGTTCAAATGAGGAAGAGCTTTTTTGATTATGAAGGCTCTTTCTTAATTGTGATTTACCACTTGTAGCTAATTTCAATAAGTAGTTTTATATATTGAAATTTCAGATAAGAATTCCTTCAGCTGAAAATACTATGCTATAGTACAAAATTGTGTTAAAATTTCAAGGTAGTTAAGGAAGTGATAAATTGGCAAGTATATGGGTATTTCATGGTCCTAATATAAATTTATTAGGTCTACGTGAACCGGAACATTATGGATCGCGCACCTTGGCAGAGATCAATAAAGAAGCGTTAGAGACTGCGAATCTAGCAGGAATGAAGGCTGAATGTCGGCAAACTAATCACGAAGGGGAGCTCTTGGATTGGATTCAAGGGTTATCACCTGACGACTTCTTAATTTTAAATCCTGGGGCTTGGACACATACAAGTTACGCGATCAGGGACGCTATTAGTGCTGTGAAAGTTCCGACGGTAGAAGTCCATCTTTCAAACATCCATGCCCGTGAAGCATTTCGCACCAATTCTCTTATCGCACCGGTCTGTATAGGACAAGTATCAGGTCTGGGGGCAGACGGTTATGTATTAGCGATGCGTTATGCTGTCGACTACCAAGGCCGTAAGGCAAAGGCATGAATTCGATATTCAAACCACGCACCATGTACTACGTACAACGATAGGGGGGATACATCATCAATCGCATCGAACGAATGCGTCAACGCATGCATGAGGAAAGAATTGATGCTTATATTGTTATTCGTCCGGAAAATGGACGATATCTGAGCGGGTTTACAGGTGGAGAAGCAACTCTGTATATCACCTCAGAAAAAGCTCTTTTATTAACTGATTTTCGTTACATAGCACAAGCAAAGGCCCAGTCTCCAGATTTTGAAATCATTGATGCGGGTCAGGACCACTTTGCTTCTTTAGCAGAAATCGGGGAACATGTCCAGCAAGTGGGTTTTGAAGGAGACTATGTCACTTACGTGGACCACGGAAAACTGCAAGCTGCTTTATCCCAAGCGGAACTTTTGTCTCTGCCCAACCTTATCGGATATTTGCGTTCGGTGAAAGATGATTCAGAGCTCAAGCTAATTCGTGAAGCAGTAAAAATCGCAGATCTTGCTTTTGCCGATGTGTTAAAGACGATCAAAATCGGGCAAACAGAAGAAGAGATTGGTTTAAACTTGGACTTTTCCATGAGACATGCCGGAGCAAGTGGAGGTTCTTTTGATTTTATTGTAGCCTCTGGTGTGCGTTCTGCGTTGCCTCATGGAACGGCCAGCTCAAAGATCGTTCAATCAGGGGAGTTTCTGACGATGGACTTCGGTGCAATCTATCAGGGTTATTGCTCAGATATCACGCGGACGGTTTTTTTAGGCGAACCAGAGGACAAGCAGCGCGAAGTGTATGAAATTGTCCTAGCTGCGCAGAGAGCAGGAATTGAAGCAGTTGCCCCGGGAAGAACTGGCAAAGAAGTGGATGCGGTAGCCCGTAAACTAATTGAAGAAACAGGTTATGGTGAATACTTTGGACATGGACTAGGACATTCCGTAGGTCTGGCGATCCATGAGGGACCAAATCTTAATAAGCGGGAAGATCGTGTGCTTGAACCGGGCATGGTCGTTACCGTGGAACCGGGTATTTATATCCCGGATTGGGGTGGCGTTCGAATTGAGGATATGGTTTTGGTGACCGAAAATGGTTGCGAAGTATTGACCCAGGCACCAAAAGATTTCATAATCATAAAGTGACGTTTTAGAATTTCTTAGTATATAGCTTTAGAAACGGACAAACTAAATAAAAGGATTTTAGGGGGAAAGTGGTAGTTATGATTTCAACGAATGATTTTAAGACAGGTCTAACCATTCAATTAGACGGTGATGTTTTCTCAGTGGTTGAGTTTCAACATGTTAAACCCGGTAAAGGAGCCGCTTTTGTTCGAACAAAATTGAAAAATGTGAAGACGGGTGGAGTCGTTGAGCGTAGGTTCAATGCCGGAGAAAAAGTGGAAAAGGCCCATGTGGAGCGTCGTGAAATGGACTATCTCTATAAAGATGGAGAACATTACGTGGTCATGGATAAGGAAACCTACGAGCAGACCTCTTTGACTCAGGGGCAAATTGGAGACGGTGTGAAATGGCTGAAAGAAAACATGACCTTAGGTGTGCTTTTCTATGATATAGAGGTTATTGGAGTGGATGTGCCTAATACCGTTCATCTGGCTGTTACAGCAACAGAACCCGGCGTGAAAGGGGATACGGCTACCGGTGGGACAAAGCCTGCAACCTTAGAAACGGGTGCAGTCGTGCAGGTGCCTTTCTTTGTCAATGAAGGAGATATGCTGATCATTGATACTCGGACAGGAAGCTATGTTCAACGGGCCCAGTAAAGTCAGAGTTCAGAGGTCAGAAGCTGGAAATAGCAGATTTTAAGTAATATCCTAAATAACATGAAAACATCTCTTATGGGGCAAACTTAATTTTAATTGCGACCATAGGAGGTGTTATTTTGTTATCTCAACAGACTTCAAAGCTTAGCGTGATTCCGCTTGGGGGAACTGGAGAAATCGGAAAAAATTTGCTGGTTTTTGAATATGAAGATTCAATTGTAATCATTGATGGTGGGGTAAAGTTCCCAGACGAAGAACTACTGGGTATCGATTTGGTGATTCCTGACATCGCCTATTTGGAGAAAAACCGCGAGCGAATTAAAGGGCTCTTCATTACACATGGGCATGAGGATCATATCGGTGGACTCCCATTCATTTTACCAAAATTGAATATTCCTATTTATGGTACAAAATTGGCCTTGGGATTGGTTCGAGCGAAGTTTCAGGAGCGAACTGCTTATCCTGAATCTTTAGTGCACATGTTAGAACCTGGTGAACGTATACAGGCAGGGGCTTTTGAAGTAGAGGCATTTCGAGTTACACATAGTATTCCGGATGCTGTCGGATATTCTCTGCTTTCTCCGGTTGGACGCGTAGTCTATACAGGGGACTTTAAGGTCGACTATACCCCCATTGATGGTCAGAACATGGATTTGAGAAAACTGGCAGCTTGGGGTGAGGAAGGAATCTTAGCCTTAATTTGCGACTCCACAAATGCTGAACGGCCAGGGGTTACCATGTCAGAAGGGGCAGTCGGGAAAGCTTTGCGAGACAATTTCGAACGGGCTAAAGGAAAAATCATTATGGCATCGTTTGCTTCTAATGTACATCGAATCCAGCAAGCGATCGATGGTGCTTCTGAGGTTGGTAGAAAGGTTTGTGTCGTCGGAAGAAGCATGGAGAACGTGGTGCGCACTGCACTGGAGTTAGGCTACTTAAAACTGCCCAAAGAGGATATCATTATTGACAGTACAGAAGTAGGAAACACACCTTCTACACAATTGTTGGTTCTGACCACTGGGAGTCAAGGTGAGCCACTAGCTGCTTTGACACGGATGGCCACTCGAAGTCATCGTCAGATTAACGTTCTCGCCGGGGATATGGTCATTATCGCGGCAACCCCAATACCTGGAAACGAGAAGCTTGTGGGAAAGACGATTAATCATCTTTATCAGATAGGTGCGGAAGTTGTAACCAAAGAAATGGGGCAAGTACATGTATCCGGACACGCCAATCAAGAAGAGATTAAGCTTGTGATACGCCTTACCAACCCGCGTTTTCTTATTCCACATCACGGAGAAGTTCGTCATCAAGTTGCTCTGAAAAGGATCGGACATTCGCTTGGTTACTCGGATCCAGACATTGCTTTAACTCAACTGGGCTCACGTGTTGAGATATCCCCGGATCGCATGGAATTCGGAGAACGAGTGGAAGCCGGAAGTATTTACATTGATGGACTGGGTGTAGGGGATGTAGGGCAGATTGTTTTGAAAGATCGTCAACAATTGGCGCAAGACGGTGTGGTTGTAGTGGTAGCTGCACTTTCGAAAGGAAAGCCATACAGAATTTTGTCTGGACCGGATATTATCTCTCGAGGATTTACGTTTATGAAGGAAGCAGAGATATTGGTAGATGGGGCTAGAAAAGTGGTGGAAGCTACCTTAGAAAACCAGATCCAGAAGGAGCAAATGGAATGGGGCCCTCTAAAATCCAATATCCGTGACAGTCTAAGCAAATACTTATGGGATAAGACCCGGAGACGACCCATGATCTTACCTGTGCTACTACATCATTAGATCATATTACAAATTTTAGGTTGGAGCGCTGTGGTCTGTTATAAAACGACCGAAGCGCTCTACATCGTTTCAGGAGCTATTCCTGAAGTCAGGATGTACAATCAGCCGTTAAATGGTTTTTTTGCAGAACTAAAGTTTGATTTGCAGGAATATTGATTAAAATTGGAGAATACAGCCACTAGGAAGGAGGCCTGAAAATGAAATTCGGTAGAAAATGGAAATGGAACCAGGTCACTCCTTTGCGTATAACTATGCTATACGCGCTGACTGGTGGGCTCTGGATTCTCTTCTCAGATCATCTATTAGGCCTGATCGTGTCGGATCATAGCGTGCTGCTTTATTTGTCAACCGTAAAGGGCTGGCTCTATGTTACAGTGACGTCAGTGCTTCTCTATGCCCTTATTCAATGGGGATTCACCTCCCTTCAAAAAAATGAAAAAGTTTTAAAAAAAGATCGAGAACATTTAGAGCGCTATCAGCTTTTGGCGGAGCATGTTCTTGATTTAATATTATTTATCCGCCCGGATGGACAGATTATCGATGCCAACGAGGCAGCGGTGCAACGTTATGGTTATACCCGTGAGGAATTAACGAACATGCCTGTTCATCAGTTGCGTTTGCCAGAGGACCAATTATCAGTGTCCACCTTTTTAGAAAAGGCTCCCAAGGGGATACAGTTTGAACTCAAACACGTTTGTAAAGATGGCAGTGTCTTTCCAATCGATATCAGTGCTAAGGGTGCAACGATCAACGGGAAACCAATTATTGTTAGTCTCATTCGCGATATTACAAAACGTAAAGATGTAGAAACCGAGGTTTGGCTGGCGAAGGAACGAGCCCAAGTCACGTTAGAGTCCATTGGGGATGCGGTGATCACGACCGATGTACAGGCGAACGTTGAGTACCTCAATCCGGTCGCTGAGGCTTTAACTGGTTGGACGAATGCTGAAGCAGTAGGCCTCTCCTTAGAGCAAGTTTTTCAGATTGTCAATGAAGAAACGGGTAAGAAGGTTGAAAGTCCAATTATCCGATGTCTTCAAGAAGGAAAGGTTGTCGGCTTGGCAAACCATATCGTCTTAATCAATAAAGCGGGATCGAGAATTGCGATTGAAGATTCAGCTGCACCCATTCGAGACCGTAGTGAAACGATTATAGGGGCAGTTTTAGTGTTTCATGATGTCAGTTATAAACGAAATCTTATTAAAGAGTTGGCCCATCAAGCACAACATGATGCTCTAACTGGACTCCCCAACCGCTACCTTTTCAATGAACATTTAAAGCAAGCATTAGCACGAGCAAAGCGTAAACAGGGTAAGTTAGCGGTTATGTTTTTGGATTTAGATCGCTTCAAACTGATTAATGATACGATGGGCCACAACCTGGGTGATCGACTTCTATATCACGTAGCAGAACGCGTTCGTCGATCGTTGCGCGAAGGGGATACAATCGCAAGACAGGGCGGAGATGAATTTTTAGTCTTACTTCCGGAGATAATGGATGACCATGAGGTAGTCACCGTATCTGAACGAATTTTAGGAGTTTTTGCTCAACCGATTATCCTAGATGGCAATGAAGTCTACGTGAGTACGAGTATTGGAATCAGTCTTTATCCAAATGATGGCACTGATTTAGAAACTTTAGTGAAACAGGCGGATACAGCAATGTATTATGCCAAGGAAAAGGGTCGAAATAATTGTCAGTTTTTCACTTCAGGACTTAATATAAAGGCCAATCAACGACTTGCGACAGAGAACAGTCTGCGTAAGGCCTTAGTGCGTGGCGAGTTTGTCCTGCATTATCAGCCCCAAGTTGATTTTGAAAGTGGCTCGATTGTAGGCCTGGAAGCCCTCATTCGCTGGAATTCTGTCGAACTGGGAATGGTTTCCCCTGCCGCCTTTATTCCTATAGCAGAGGAAACGGGGTTGATTGTGCCGATAGGAGAATGGGTTTTATGGACCGCCTGTGCACAGAATAAGAGTTGGCAAGAACAAAGCTACCCGCCTTTGCGCATAGCCGTTAACATTTCAGCTCGGCAATTTAGAGAACCGGATTTTATTAAGATAGTGGACAGAATTCTTCAAAAAACCGGATTAGAACCCCGGTGGCTGGAATTGGAGATCACAGAGAGTATTGCTATGGAAAATGGTCAAACATCTCTTGAAATGTTGAACGGCTTTAAAGAGTTAGGAGTACGGATTTCCATTGATGATTTCGGAACTGGTTTCTCTTCACTGAATTACTTACGGCGCATGCCGATAGACACCCTGAAAATTGATCAATGCTTTATTCAAGATATCAGTTCGGGCGAAAATGGAGAGGAAGTAGTAGCAGCTATTATTCAGCTCGCTAAAAACCTTAACTTAAAAGTTATTGCCGAAGGAGTAGAGACAAATACCCAACGGTCCTTTCTCAAGGATAAATTGTGCGATGAAATGCAAGGTTACCTCTATAGTAAGGCGGTTTCGTCGCAAGATGTTGAAAAGTTGTTCGTACAACCGAAGAAGTAAATGTGTTCAGCTCAAAGCTGAACTTTGATAAATTAATAGTGGTCCCTTTTGAGGCTGGGTGCATGCTCTGTAGTGTGTTACCCGGCTTTTAACATTCAGACTATCGTGTTCGCATGCGATGTTTAGATGAAGTGGGCTCAAGTGAAGCGGGGGTCGAGTACAAGCAGTGCAAGTGCAACTCGAGAACCGTCCCTAACTGTACTGACTTGCATGTCTGATTTGCACGACTTGCACGGTTCTAACCCCGTCGACCCAAGCCAGAGGAAGTTTCTTAGCTTAGAGAGCACGATTAGTGGAATTGCGTCAATGAGCGCAGTCGATCAGGCGTTAAGAACCGCAACTGTTCACATGCAGAAAGCCCAGAAGTTTTGCGGTTTAGCCTGAGCGACAAGCGAATAGCAATGGATCACGATAGTCTCCGGTGGAGAGTATCGCCGAAGCCGTGATCCCTAAAGGAATACCCACCGGCGTAGGATGTGCGAAGGTGCTAAGCCTCTTCCTTCACTTTTTTTCCGAACGATGTCTAAAATTAGAAAGCTGGACATACCTTCTATCAAGGGGGGCAATAAGGTGTCGCTACATTACAAACTATCTGTCGTTCAAGCACCGAAACTGATGCACAATAAGCCTGCTATGTTAGCTAAGTCTTTGACTCCTCAAGCGAAGGAGAGCTATTCTGAGCCGAATCAAAGTGCGGTGTTATGGCTGGATATCTCTAGATGGTTTAGTGAGGGGATTCGTTCGATTTTAAGCAAGATAAACGATGTAGGCTTTCAAGAGGTTGAAGAGCTCCGCTTGAGGATTGGTCAGCCACTCTTGCTTCGAACGTCAGACAAGGACTGCTTTATTAATCAGGAAGGTAGGGTAACGAGTCCGGATAAGGCTTATTGGGTGAATCGGGAAGATCTTGTCGGTACTTTAGAACGGATGACCCATAGCTCGGTTTACGCTGCCGAAGAAGATCTTAAACAGGGTTTTTTGACTCTTCCTGGAGGGAACCGGGTTGGGGTAACCGGAGAGGCAGTCTTACAACACGGAAAAATTCAGACGATGAAGCATGTATCTTCCTTGAATATTCGTATTGCTCGAGATATGAAAGGAAGAGGTTTAAAGATTTTGCCCTTACTTTTAGGTGCTGACGGAAAAGTATGTCATACACTCTTGATTTCTCCTCCCCGTGCTGGTAAAACAACCCTCTTACGGGATTTGATTCGTTTAATTAGTAACGGTGTTCCTCACTTGGGATTAAATGGACAGACTGTTGGAGTTGTAGACGAACGAGGCGAGCTTGCTGGGATGTGGCAAGGGGTACCGACCTACGACTTAGGATATCGTACGGACGTTTTAGATCGGTGCCCAAAAGCTTCCGGGATGAGCATGGTGGTTCGCTCTATGGCGCCTCAAGTTATGGCCATGGATGAGCTTGGTCATACAGACGATGTCTCCGCCCTGTTGGATGCTTTACGCACGGGAGTACAAATCCTAAGCACGGCCCATGCCAGCTCATTAGAAGAAGCACAAAACAGGCCGGTTCTGGCTGATTTGCTGAATCAAGGAGTGTTTGAACGTTTGGTCGTCTTGAGTAGGCAGAATGGACCAGGAACCATTAAGGGAGTTTATAATCTTAAAACTGGGAGGATCCTGCAATGCTCATCCTCGGTTGTATTGTCCTGATCGCCGGTTGTGGTTCTTCTGGTCTGTGGTTGGCTAATCGAATCAGGCGGCGACCGTCCGAATTGCGAGAGCTTTTAATGGCCTTGGCTCTTTTAGACACAGAAATTGTTTGGGGGGCAACCCCTTTGCCAGAGGCCTTTGGGATTGTGAAGGAACGAACGGATACGCCTTGGCAAGAATTTTATAAGGAACTTCAGGATCGTTTGCAGCGGGGAGAGTCAGCAGGTATTGCTTGGAAAGAGACAATATTGGCTCAAAAAGCTAATTTCTGTTTAAAGCCAGAAGATTGGCAAGTGATTCGTGATGTTGGGAAGGGCTTAGGTCGATCAGATCGTACCGAGCAACATAAACAATTAGAACTTGTCTTACGTCAACTTACAATGATCAAGGAACAAGCAGATGTTTGGTCCGTTAAACAAGCTAAAATGTGGTCCTATTTAGGCTTTCTGGGTGGGATCGCAGGAGTGCTCATTCTGATTTAAGCAGGGGAGGAGTCGGGAAGATGAGCTTCAATCTAATCATTACCGTCGCTGGAATTGGAATTCTAGTCGGAATATTGGCAACCGTACTTACTCAATCCGGGCGCAGTGAAATGGCACAGGGTGTTACAATTATGGGCGTTATTGTGGTTCTCTATATCGTAGTTCAGTCGATTGCGGAATTATTTACACTGGTTAAGAGTGTTTTCAACCTTTATTAGGGGGCTAAAGCGTGGAGATATGGCAAATCGTAGGACTAGCCCTGATTGTTACAATTATGAGTGTTGTTCTCAAGCAGATTCGACCAGAAATTGCCTTGCAACTTACGATTCTCGCAGGAGCCTCAATCTTTATCATTATTTTAAGTAAAATCAAAGTTATTGTTGACTTACTTCAAACTCTTGCTGATCAAGCTAATATCAGTTCCTATTATTTACTGATAATTTTAAAGATTGTGGGGGTGGCTTATTTAGCAGAGTTCGGTGCTCAGATCTGCCGTGACGCTGGAGAGAACTCGTTGGCAACCAAAATCGAGCTGGCAGCTAAGGTTGGGGTTATCGTCTTAGCGATCCCTATTATTGTAGCCATTACAGAGTCGCTGGTACGACTCGTTCCGTGAGGTGATGTGTTTGCGGAGATTCTTCCTAAGTTTAGTCTTATTAATCATCTTGTTGAGTGGGACAACTTCTCCGGTCTATGCTGAAGAGGCGGCATCTCCAAGCGCTGGAAAGGTAGAATTATCCCAAAAGGTCGATCTGAGTCAAATGAGAGGTTTTTTGGACCAACTGGATGGAGATGTTCAGAAGGCAATGCCAGGTTTTTCTCTAGTGCGCATGTTTGAAGATCTTAAGAGTGGAAAACTGAGTTTGCGACCGGAAAACATCGGACAAACGTTATTAACGCTCCTGGGCCATCAAGTTTTAGGAACGGCTCCCTTAATTGGCAAGCTACTCATTTTGGCAGTATTAGGGGCAGTTTTAGGTCAACTTCAAGTTGCGTTTGGTGGAAGCGTGGGAAAAACTGCTCAAGTGATGACGTATTTAGTGCTTTTGAGTTTAGCCATTACCTCATTTAGGGAGGCTTTGACCGTCGCTACGGGGGCAATTGATCAAATGGTCGGTCTCATGCAGACGATCTTCCCGGTTATCCTAACCTTATTAATCACGATGGGGAATCTGACCAGCGCTGCACTTTTTAAACCTCTGATTATGGGTAGCCTGACTGTGTTAGCTACGCTCATCAAAACCACTATTTTACCGCTATTTTTTCTCGCTGCCGTCCTTAAACTTCTCAATAATATCTCAGAACAGTTTAAACTTAGCAAGCTCGCTGGACTTTTCGAATTTGCAGGGAAACTTTGCTTGGGAGTTATCATGACAGTCTTTATCGGAGTCATGACTGTTCAAGGGGTAACCGGAGGGGTTGCGGATAGTGTAGTTTTTCGTACCGCCAAGTATTCAGCAGATCTTATTCCTGTCGTGGGCAAATTTTTTAAAGACGCCGTTGAATTAGTGATCACGTCTGGGTTACTGCTCAAAAATGCCGTTGGAATTATTGCCTTAATAGCTATTATCATCATCTGCTTAGGTCCTTTAGTTAAGATTCTAGCGATGATCTTCGTTTTTCGGATCTCTGCAGCCTTGATTGAACCTCTCGGTGAAAAGGCCCTTGCGGAAAGTCTACAGGATATGTCAAAAAGTTTAATTTTAGTTTTGGTCACTGTCTCGTCAGTGGCGATCATGTTTTTTATGTCCGTCGCCGTGGTCGTTGGCACGGGAACTTTTTCGGTGATGTTGCACTAAGGAGGAGACCATTGTGCAGACGTTGCAAACACTCGTACGTAATTTGGCTGTGATTCTACTCTTGGCCACATTTCTAGAAATGCTCCTGCCCAATAAATCAATGCGTGGTTTTGTCCAAATGGTCATGGGATTGTTCGTGATATCGGCAGTTCTTGCCCCTATTACTACATTCTTACATACCCCATTATCCCTGGAGATTCCTGCTTGGACGGCCACAACCCCTCAGGAGTTACCCGCGCTAGCTTTAGAAGGTCAAGGGGTTAAAGTTGGTCGGGATGCTATCCAAGAGCAATACCGCCTGATTTTGATCAACCAGATCAAAGCACTGGCCTTGAGCACACAAGGAATCGAAACGGCGGAGGTCAATGTTGAATTTGAGGAGGGAGCGGGAGGGTTTACTGATCAGCCAAATATTACTAAGGTTGAGGTTATCTTAACAGCCACTAAGGATGAGATTAAAACTGTGCAACCCATTATTATCGAAAGATCTACTTCGTCTGTGAAAACTCAGTCTCAGAGAGCGGAAGAAGTTCAAGTGCGCATAGCCACATTTATGAACTTGTCTAAAGAGCTAGTTTTTGTTCATGAAAGTTAGAAAAAAGAAAGTGCTTGAAAGGAGGAAGAGGATACGTGAATTGGATGAGGCAGATTTCATCAGATAAAATATTGGTTGGGTTAGTGGCCGTCATTGTTGTTGGAATGTCTTTTATTTACCTTGGCAAAGGACCCGTGGACCCTGCTCAAAGTATGCAAGCTAAATCCGACCAAACCAACGTTCCAGTCACGAGTACTAAAATTGGCATGTTAGAAAAGGAATTAGAAAGTAAACTCCAAACAAATATTTTAATGATGACTGGGGTAGGTAAAGTTCAAGTTTCGGTAAGCTTTATGACAGGACTAAGAAATGAGTATGCGCGGAATAATAACGTGACGAAAAGAACCAATAAAGAAACCGACAAGACTGGTGGAACCCGAGAAACGACGGAAATTACCGAGAATAACCAAGTAGTTATGCCCAGCGGTTCCTCTCAACCAGTTATGGTGCTGGAGGATCGTCCAGAGATTGCGGGTGTTTTGGTGATTGCTGAAGGAGCAAGGGATCCAAAGGTGAGAGAGGGGATTCATTCAGCGGTGCAAACGCTCTTGAATATTCCGAGCGCGAGAATCACTGTTGTTCCCATGGGTGAAGGATAATGGCTTTTCCAAACAAGAAACGATCACCTATTATATTTGTAGGGCATAAATCTTGGTTATGGATCGCCAGCCTAGTCGGATTGGCAGTTATCATGGGGATTATAGGAATTAAGTCAACAACCGCTGAGCCAAAAGCTTATTTTTCAAGCCAAGTGGATTTTTGGGTAAATGCACCAGTGGAGGGGCCTGGAATTCAATTTCAAGTTGAAATGGTTAAGCAAAGCGATTCAGGAGAAAACTATTTCGTAAATTATCGTTTGAAGCGAGAACAGTTTCGTCAAGAAGCTAAAGCTATGCTCTCTGAATTGCTAAATTCAAGTGTGGAAAAAAGTAAGGCCCAAGCGCAAGAAAAATGGCTGGAACTTAGTACGAAAATACAACGAGAAAGCGAAATAGAGAACCTCCTAAAAATAAAGGGGTTTCAGGATGCTGTGGTAGATGTTTTTCAGGATAGCGTTACGGTGATCGTTTATGCTCAAATGCTAACCCCAAATGAAGTGAATCTTATTCAAGAGATTGTTGTACGAGTAACGAATGTTCGCTTAGATAAGATTACTGTAACGGCAAAAAATAGCTAAGCTTAAGCAGCGCTTGGAGCCAGCCGAGTTTCTATAAAAGTATTGTATAAATCTTGCAGGAATATGGAGATATCAGCGCGAATTGACTAATAATAGTGGTGGGACTAAAATAACAGTTGAATAGGACGAAAGACCCAATCGAGAGGGCGAGGAACACGGTAATGAACAAAATTCTTATTGCAGATGACGCAAGTTTCATGCGCTTGATGATTACACAGATTCTTGCCCGCAAGGATTTGAGGAACACTATAGAAGCCGAAGATGGGCGGCAGGCTGTAGAACGGTTTAAATCTGATCATCCAGACTTGACACTCATGGATATTACTATGCCGGAACTGAATGGGTTGGATGCGCTTAAAGAGATTCTAGAAATCAATCCCTTAGCCAAAGTGATTATTTGTAGTGCAGTTGCCAATGAAAGTATGGTTGTTGAAGCTTTGAAACTAGGTGCTGTCGACTTTTTGGCAAAACCTTTTCGACCTGATGAACTCATACGGACGGTACAAAAACACCTCACTTAGTGATTGAACATCTTTAACTCACTAAGTAATCCGAAGCCGTTGCCTGTAAGGTGATGGCTTTTTTGCTATAGGGGTGACCTAATGTGGGTTTAATACAGTGAATTTACGGATAATATATTGTATACTTAAACTCACTTCGTTGAAAAAGGCAAACTACCCTCATATAATGATACATGTATGTTATGGTGATTCACTTGATAATTGGCTGTTGTAGGTCTATAAAATTATTGAGAGACAATAGAGAGGGGTGAAGGCTATGATACCAGTTAAGATTACGGATACAACTTTGAGGGACGCGCATCAAAGCCTTTGGGCCACTCGGATGCGTACTGAAGACATGGTGCCAATCCTTGCTGACATGGATGATATGGGATTCTTCTCCATGGAAGTGTGGGGAGGAGCTACTTTTGATGTCTGTATGCGCTTCTTAGGTGAGGATCCTTGGGAACGTTTAAGAGAGATCAAACGACATGTCCATAAAACTCCTTTGCAAATGCTCTTAAGAGCCCAGTCTTTAGTCGGATATCAACATTATCCCGATGATGTAGTACGGGAATTTGTTGCGCTCAGTGTTAAGAATGGGATTGACATCATTCGAATTTTTGATTCCTTGAATGATGTGCGAAATATGGTTGTGCCTATGCAAGCGGCCAAAATGGCAGGTGCCCATGTTCAGGCGTCCGTGGTTTATACAATAAGTCCGGTTCACACGACAAAACACTATTTGGAAACAGCCACTGCCTTAGCTGATCTTGGAGCTGATTCCCTCTGTATTAAAGATATGGCCGGCTTGTTGACGCCGTTTAAGGCTTACGAATTGGTTTCCTTATTGAAAAAGGAATTAGGGATTATGATCCATTTGCACAGCCATTATATTGGCGGAATGGCTGTAGGGACTTATTTGAAGGCTGTCGAAGCAGGGGCAGATGTCATAGATACAGCCAGTGTTCCTTTAGCCTTTGGGGCCAGTCAACCTCCTGTCGAAACAGTGGTACGGGCTTTTCAAGACACTGGCTATGATTCGGGCTTGAGTTTACGTAAATTATTCCGTATCGCAAAGTATTTTGAATCACTGCGTAAGAGTCGAGGCTTTGAACGGGGGATCACCCGGATTTCGGATATGAGGGTTTTTGAACACCAGGTTCCTGGGGGTATGATCTCTAACCTTGTTTCCCAATTGGAAGAACAAGGTGCCTTGGAGCGAATACACGAGGTGTTGGAGGAGATCCCAAAAGTTAGAGCGGAATTAGGGTTTCCACCTTTGGTCACACCTACAAGTCAAATCGTTGGAACCCAAGCGGTATTAAATGTCTTGAGCGGGTCAAGATATAAGTTAATACCAGGGGAAGTGAAGGCCTATGTGCGGGGGTTATATGGACGTCCTCCAGCTCCAATTAATACTGATATTCAAAAGAAAATTATTGGGGACGAAGAACCTATGACGGTTCGTCCGGCTGATAAATTAGAACCTGGACTGCCAAAAGCCGTGAAAGATAGTGAGGGTTTAACTCGTTCTCCTGAAGATGTCATCAGTTATGCACTATTCCCCCAAATAGCTAAAAAGTTTTTTGAAGAGCGAAACCAAGGCGTTAGAGCGAAAGAAGAACTGAAGAACGTAGAAGAAACAAAGACAACCTGGTTGTCTAAGGAGGATCCGAATTTGAACTTGCAAGAAATTAAAGAATTAATCCAGATCATTGATGCAACCGAAATTAGTGAATTAAATCTTGAAAGTGATGGTGTCAAAATATCCATCCGCAAAGGACCAAGTATGGTCGCTAGTGTTCCAGTCACCGCTACTGCGCGACAAGAACATAGGGCGTTGGTTGCAGCAGATTCTGTTCAAGTCTCTCCGAGTGTTGAAGCAGAGACAGCTAAAGCTCCAGAACCTGTGGTTAAAGCAAATACTGAAATAATCTCAGCTCCCATGGTGGGGACCTTTTATAGCTCACAGTCTCCAGATGCAGAGGCTTTTATAAAAGTTGGCCAAATGGTTGAAGTAGGGCAAACAGTATGTATTGTGGAGGCCATGAAACTGATGAATGAGATTGAGTCGGAATTCAAAGGCAAAGTGATCCAAATTCTTGTCGAAAACGGGCAGCCCGTAGAATATGGGCAACCGTTATTCGTCATTGAAAAATAAGGAGAAGAGAGCATGTTTAAAAAAATCCTGATCGCGAATCGTGGAGAAATTGCCTTGCGCATCATTCGGGCATGTCGCGAGCTTGAGATTGAGACGGTCGCAGTTTTTTCAGAGGGAGATCGGGAGGCTCTGCACGTTAAAGCCGCTGACGAAGCAGTCTGCATCGGTCCTGTAGCAAGTGCCAAGAGTTACCTAAATATCCCGAACATTATCAGTGCAGCTGAATTGACCGGTGTTGATGCAATTCATCCTGGCTATGGTTTTTTATCCGAGAACGCTCGATTTGCTGAGATATGTGAATCATGTGGAATCGCTTTTATTGGCCCATCCCCACATGTCATTGAAACCATGGGAGACAAGGCTACGGCAAGAAAAACAATGATTGAGTGTGGCGTTCCTGTAGTGCCCGGTTCCAAAGATATTATTGAAGATGAAGAGACAGCCGCTGCAGTTGCTAAAGAAATTGGGTATCCGGTGTTAATCAAAGCCTCAGCAGGTGGCGGTGGCAAGGGAATGCGGGTTGCCCAAAATTCTAAAGAATTAAGCAAATCGATTCAAGCAGCCCAAAACGAGGCTCAGGCTTCCTTTGGCAACGCTGAGGTTTATCTAGAGAAATACGTTGAAGAACCTCGACACATTGAGATTCAAATCCTAGGAGATAACTATGGGAATGTAGTTCATCTGGGAGAACGAGATTGTTCTTTACAGCGTCGTCACCAAAAACTATTAGAAGAATCTCCTTCAAGTGCTTTAACTCCCGAGTTAAGAGCGGAAATGGGTGAGATGGCGGTCAAAGCAGCTAAGTCAGCGAATTATTCGAACGCCGGAACCATTGAGTTTTTGTTGGATCGTCACGGCAAATTTTATTTTATTGAAATGAACACACGCATCCAGGTTGAGCATCCTGTCACTGAGCTAGTAACTGGCATTGACTTAGTCAAAGAACAAATTCGCTTAGCGGCCGGAGAACCATTGGGGTATACTCAAGAGGATATTCAGCTGCGAGGTTGGGCAATAGAATGTAGGATAAACGCCGAAAATCCAGAGAAGAATTTTATGCCTTCACCCGGACTGATTACAAGCTATCATGTTCCTGGGGGCCCTGGAGTTCGAGTTGACAGTGCGGCGTACCAAGGATATATGGTTTCGCCCTACTATGACTCAATGGTCGGAAAACTGATTGTTTGGGGCGCCACCAGGCAGGAGGCCATAGCACGTATGAAGCGAGCCCTTGAGGAATTCGTGATTGAAGGGATCCATACTACAATTCCCTTCCACTTGGTCGTCTTGGAAAATGCCTTCTACCGACGTGGAGAAGTCTACACAAATTTTATTCAGCGCCGAATTTTAGGTGAGTAAAATTCGTGGTTCGATATTCGATATTCGATGTTCGAAGTACGAACCTGAACCTTGAAAATAATAGTCTTTGCTACATCAGGCTAAATTTGGTATAATAACAACGTTATATTGGATATAGAAAACTTCCTCAGCGGAGTTTTTCAAGGGCTGCGTCGAAAGTTTAAGCAGTACTTATCCAAGGCAAATGTGTGATGGTGTAATACGATGCGGTGTTCGATGTTTGATATGTTTAATATTTTCGACATTCGAACCACGAACATCGAACATCGATTTAGGGGGTGAGTGCATGGAAAGTTTAGGAACGGATAATTCCCTCGGGTCTATACGAATTGCTGATGAGGTTGTTGAAGTTATTGCCGGTTTAGCAGCTTCTGAAGTAGAAGGTGTAGTTGGAATGAGTGGGGGTCTTGTGGGAGATCTTGCACACATGTTAGGGAGAAATAAAAACCTAACCAAAGGGGTTAAGGTTGAAGTCGGGGAACATGAGGTAGCGGTAGATCTCTATATCGTCGTTGAGTATGGTGTATCGATACCTGATGTCGCTTTAAGCGTGCAGGAATCAGTGAAGGAAGCCATAGAAAGCATGACTGGGCTCAAGGTTGTGGAAGCAAATGTACATATACAAGGGGTAAATTTTAAACCAGTTTCTGAAATCAAAGAAGAAGATCTTCGTCTGAAGTAGAGTTGGCCCCCCCTGGAAATGCCAGGGGGGGTTTTAAAAGGGGGGCGACAAATGTTGGCCTACGTTTTAGGACTCCTTCTGATCCTTGGCGCGCTATGGATATTAGCCATCGCCACGGGGTGGGGGCTTCCTTATTTTCTAATAGCTGAAGGGCTTGAATGGTTAAAGGTCAACCCTTGGGAAAGTACTGTTGTGGCGGGGGTTTTACTCTTGCTGGGATTACTATTATTTATGCGACCGCGCGAAAGTACAGTTCGTGCGTTTCGAACCCCTGCCAAAGGAGGGGATGTTCGAATTTCTCAGGAAGCCTTGCAGGAGATTATTCTGCGCAGTACCACTGCCTTGCCAGGTGTGATTGCGGTTCAATCTAGTTTGAGTGAGCGTGAAACAGGACTTGAAATTATTGTTTTTTGCCAATTTGAACAAGGAGTTCTCATTCCCCAGACCTCTGGAGAGCTTCAAACGAAGGTTAAGCAGGATGTCGAACTTTATACTGGAATTCCAGTTTCAGAGGTGAAAGTGTTGGTACGTCGTCTACAAAAGACGCGTTCAGCACGCGTCCGATGAGTGAGTTCTGGTCGAAAATTGGAAACAAGCTTATGAATTTTTTGGTTTGGGCCATTGACAATCATCCGGGCAAATTTATCGGAACAGCTATCGGGTCTTTAGTGGGGTTATTATTTGTCACGCTTGGTTTTTGGCAGACCCTAGTCTTAGTGCTGTTTGCTACCGTGGGATTCATCATTGGCAAACGCCAGGATGATCATAAAGATATCTCAACTTGGCTAGAAAGAATTTTGAATAAGTATTAAGTATTCGAGGATACTGATGATGACTTACTATTCGTAGTTTTGAATGAAATTTATTGGGGAGGGGAATTATCCTTGAGTCGAAGATTAGCCCGTGAAACGGCATTGCAAGTGCTTTTTCAAAGGGACCTGACTAAAGAACCGCTGCTGACAGCGCAAGAAGTCCAGCGTTGGGCTGAGGAATTTGAGGTTCCTGAGCCCAGCAGAGCCTTTGCTCAACAACTTGTCGAAGGTACGATTGAACATCTCCCTGAAATCGATCAAAAGATTGCTTCATTTACCCAAGATTGGTCTCTTAGCCGCATGGCGAATGTGGATCGGAATGTAATGCGCTTGGCTACCTATGAGGTGCTTTTCTGTTCGGACATACCAGGCCGAGTTAGTCTTAACGAAGCGATTGAATTAGCAAAGCGCTTTGGTGGAGAGGAATCGGCAAAATTCGTGAACGGAATTTTAGATCGAATTGTGGATAGTGTCACGAAATCTGAACGAAAAGGTTCCGATTAAAGCTAACTTGTAAAAAACATGAGTTCTTAGTTTTTGTGCATACAATATTAGTTGTTCTTTGTTTTCTGAATAGTCTGATAACCATAAGAAGTGAAAAACAATAACTAGAGTTTGGCGCTTCTTATTATATTTAGATCTAAAAGTTAGTTACTTAATAGTTTATTCTGTATTTTTTTTATTTTACAGTAGAAGCTTTGAAGGAAAACGTATAAACATCTCGAATAAACTAACAAGTATGAGAGAAATTATATTCACATTGAGGAGGAGTTAAATGTACCGCGTCGTTAGAAAAAGACTACTAGCAACGGGCATTGCTTTGCTAGATGTCGATGCACCGGCTGTGGCCGCGAAAGTGGAGCCAGGCCAATTTGTGATTGTCAGAGTTGATGAGTCGGGTGAGCGCATACCGCTTACTGTGATGGACTTTGATCGGGAAAAGGGTACAATCACGATCGTTATTCAAGATGTGGGATACTCATCAGCAATCATTACGCGCATGAATGAGGGGTCTGAATTCCTAGATTTCGTCGGACCCTTAGGAGTTGCCTCTGAAGTTGAAAACCATGGTACTGTAGTGTGTATTGGAGGGGGCCTTGGCATTGCTCCGATTTTCCCAATCGCACGGGCCCTTAAAGAAGCAGGTAATCATGTGATTTCTGTTTTAGGATCCCGCAGTGCGGATCTGCTAATTCTCGAAGAAGAAATGCGTGCTGTCAGTAGCGAAGTTGTTATTGCCACGAACGACGGAAGTTTAGGGGTTAAGGGTTTTGTAACAGATGGACTTGCACAAGTTTTGGCTCAAGGACATGATGTGAAAGTTATTTGGGCAATTGGTCCCATGGTCATGATGAAGGCCGTCGTGGAATATACTCGTCCTTTGGGTATCAAAACGATTGTCAGCATGAATCCAATCATGGTGGATGGAACAGGTATGTGCGGAGCTTGTCGGATCAGTGTCGGTAATGAAACTAAATTTGCCTGTGTCGATGGACCGGAATTCGATGGGCACTTGGTGGATTTTGATTTAGCGATCAAGCGTTTAGCTTATTTTAAAGACGAAGAAAATCGGGCCAAAGCTCGGCTGGAATGTGATCATGAAGGGGGGCATCATTAATGGCAGAGAAAGTGGAGAGCACAAAAAAAGTCAAAATTCCGCGTCATGAAATGCCTTGCCAAGATCCTCTGGTTAGGGCACATAATTTTGAAGAAGTGGCTTTAGGATACACTCATGAAACGGCGATAGAGGAAGCAAAACGATGCTTGCAATGTAAAAAGCCGTTATGCATGGCGGGCTGCCCTGTCGAAGTACTCATTCCTGATTTCATCAAGCAAATTGCTGAAGGGGATTTCCAAGAAGCGGGTAGGGTCCTGAAAATTAAAAATTCCTTGCCGGCTGTTTGTGGACGGGTTTGTCCTCAGGAATCCCAATGTGAAAGTAAATGTATTCTGGGAATCAAAGGGGAGTCTGTAGCAATTGGACGACTTGAGCGTTTTGCAGCGGATTTTGGCATGAAGTCAGAAGAAGCAGAGTTCGAGAAACCAGTACAAAGCGGTAAACGTGTCGCTATCATCGGAGCAGGACCTGCTGGTTTAGCGTGTGCCGGGGATTTAGCGAAAGCTGGTCATATGGTGACAATTTTAGAAGCACTGCATGTTGCCGGGGGGGTTCTGATGTATGGAATTCCTCAGTTCCGTTTGCCAAAGGAGATTGTGCAGACTGAGATTACAAACCTCAAAAAAATGGGGGTAGAAATACTCACGAATCAAGTGGTGGGTAAAGTCACGTCTGTGGATGAACTTATGGAAAATGGCTATGATGCCGTATTTATCGGTACTGGTGCTGGACTGCCGTACTTTATGGATGTTCCGGGATTAAATCTCAACGGAGTCTATTCTGCCAATGAATTCTTAACCCGTACTAATTTGATGAAGGGTTATAAGTTCCCTGAGTATGCTACTCCTGTAAAAGTTGGCAAGAATGTTGCTGTTCTCGGTGCAGGGAACGTTGCGATGGACTCTGCTCGTACAGCTTTACGTTTAGGCGCAGAAAATGTTTATATTGTCTATCGAAGGTCCCGTGATGAAATGCCCGCAAGGAAAGAAGAACTTGAACACGCAGAAGAAGAAGGCATTCAATTCCGGTTGTTAACCAATCCTGTTTCCATTGATGGAGATGAGCGCGGTTGGGTTACAGGCTTGACTTGTCTACGTTATGAACTAGGAGAACCAGACGCTTCAGGTAGGCGTTCGCCAGTGGCTATTCCGGGGTCTGAATTTGAGATCCCTATGGATACTGTCGTCGTGGCCATTGGACAAGGCCCGAACCCCTTGGTAACAACCTCTACTCCTGGTTTGGAATTGAACAAGCGAGGGAACATTGTTGTAAATTCTGAAACGATGATGACCTCGAAGCCTGGTGTTTTTGCGGGTGGAGATATTGTAACGGGTGCTGCTACAGTTATTTTGGCAATGGGTGCTGGAAAAGTAGCTGCAGCAGGCATTGATCAATATCTTAAATCAAAATAAAGGAGTGTGTCGATTGTCCCAACTATTAGATGGTAAAGCGGTCTCCAAAATCCTAAAAGAAGAAATTCGCGAGGAAATTGCACAGTGGAGTGCTAAAGGAGTGCAACCTAAACTTTCGGTAATCTTAGTAGGAGATGACCCAGCATCTGTGGTATATGCACGTTCAAAGCAGAAAGTCTGTGAAGGAATAGGAATGGCTTTCGAACTCTTCACCATGCCAGGCTCAACTCCTGAAGCAGATGTCTTGGCACGCATTGAAAGCCTTAATAATGATCAGGATGTTCACGGTATCATGATTGAACTCCCGCTGCCTAAAGGAATGAGCAAAGAAAAGATTATGGCTGCCGTCCGTCCAGATAAGGACGTAGACGGAGTTCATCCCATTAATCGTGGCTACATTTTAAGCGGCGAGGAAGGGCTTTTCCCTGCCACTCCACAGAGCTGTATCGAGCTGCTTCTGCGTTCGGGAGTCGAAATTTCTGGGAAGCATGTGGTTATTGTTGGACGGGGAGAAACCGTTGGCAAACCGTTAGTTTTCTTAATTCTTAAGCACAATGCAACAGTGACTATTTGTCACTCCAAAACACCTGATTTAGGGGCATTCACCCGTCAAGCTGATATTTTGATTGCTGCTGTGGGTCGTGCTAAGTTAATCAAAAAGGATATGGTTAAAGCAGGCGCGATCGTCGTCGATGCCGGCATTAACGAAATTCCAGAGGGAATCTGTGGAGACGTTGATTTCCAGGCAGTTCAAGAAGTGGCCTCATTAATTTCTCCAGTTCCAGGTGGAGTCGGTTCCCTAACCACCGCCTTAATTATGCGCAATGTTCTCAAAGGAATCGTTCTGCAGGGGGGAGCGCGTTAATGGATACGAATAAGATTTGGGAGTGGACAACGGAAGAGTTTTTGACGGTGTCGGCCAGTTCTTCACCAACACCAGGCGGTGGCAGTGTTTCCGCCTATGTTGGAGCACTAGCGGCGTCGATGACCTGTATGGTGGCCAACCTCACAGTTGGTAAAGAAAAGTATAAAGAAGTTGAACCTGAAGTAAAAGAGATTTTGGCTGAGGCGGAAACAGTCTTAGGTTTGTTAAAGACTGGTTTAAGTCAGGATATCGCTGAGTTCTCCAATTTTATGGATGTTCTAAAATTACCAAAAGGCACGGACGAGGAAAAAGCTGTACGCACTGAGAAAATGCAAGCGGTCTTAGTCTCGGCGACAGATACTCCCCTCGGGATTTCCCAAAACTGCTTTAGAGTATTGCAATTGGCTCAGAAACTAGCTCCCATCGGGAACAAAGGTGCCATCAGTGATGTTGGCGTATCCGCTTATTTAGCAGAGAGTGCGCTCAAGTCTGCTATGCTCAGCGTCGATATTAACCTTCCTGGAATTAAAGACGCAGGATATCAAGAGCGAGTTAAAGCTGAACGTGCTCGACTCTTCGAACAAGCCGCTATTATTTGTGCTGAGACCGTAGCAGTTGTGCAGAGTCGAATGTAAACTCGTGGTTCGTGGTTCGAACCTTGGACTTTGAACATAGGATATCGAACGTCAAATAAGGGGTGAGGAAAAATATTTCCTTGCCTCTTATTTCTATTTTCCTTCAAAGCCCCCCCCCGCCTAACTCGTGGTTCGGACTTCGAACATCGATCATCGAATATCGAATATCGATTAGCTCCCCACTTTTCTTTATGTTATGATAGGCATTGAGGTGAAGTTTGTGCCAAAGATATGGACGGTATCTGAGATCGTCAGCCAGATTGGCTGGGTTCTACAGGACCGAGTGGATCTGCAAAATTGTTGGATCAGTGGTGAACTTTCCAACTATAAAAACCATCGCGCCTCCGGTCATTGGTATTTTACCCTAAAAGACGAGTCGTCAAGTCTTAAGGCGGTGATGTTTAAAAGCCGATCTGAACGCGTGCGTTTTGTCCCATCGGATGGCTTAAAAGTGATGATTCGCGGAAATATCCGTATGTACGAGCGCGAAGGCACGATTCAATTCTATGCAGAAGAGATGGAACCGAGTGGATTAGGCCAACTTTACTTAGCGTTTGAGCAACTTAAAATAAAGCTTGCTGGGGAAGGGCTATTCGATCCCCTTCGCAAAAAAAAGATCCCTCGTTATCCTCAACGAATTGGGATCGTTACGAGTCCGACGGGAGCGGCGATTCGAGATATTTTAAACATTATGGAACGTCGGCATCCCAAGATGTCTTGGGTCTTAGCGCCTGCAGCCGTACAGGGAGAAGCAGCGCCTCGAGAAGTGGCTCAGGCGATCGCCCGACTTAACCGCTCTAGGACAGTGGATGTTATCATTGTCGGTCGAGGTGGGGGATCACTGGAAGAGTTGTGGGCTTTTAATACTGAAGTAGTGGCCCGCGCCATTGCCGAGTCGGTGATACCCGTTATTTCTGCAGTAGGACACGAAACGGATGTGACCATCGCAGACTATGTGGCAGACCTGCGTGCGCCAACTCCTTCAGCTGCCGCTGAGCTGTCTGTGCCTATTTTGCAGGATTTGCAGTCTCAAGTCAACCAACTCTGTGTTCAACTTCAAAGCGCAATGGGAACCCTAATCGAGGGAAAACGTCAGACTCTGGAAAGGATCTCTAATAAGGGGCCACTTAAAGATCCCTTATGGCGAATTGATCAAAACCGGCAACGCTTGGATACACTACAGATGCGCCTTCAGGAAGGCATGACTAGATTTGTGGCGGATAAAAATGGTATACTAAACCTATTCGCTGCCAAGCTGAACCTCCTGAGTCCCTTGGCTATCTTAGGTCGAGGATACTCTTTGACTTATGATCAAACAGGGAACCTCCTGCGTTCAGTGGAGCAGGTTGAGTGTCATCAGCAGATACGGGTTCGCCTAGGAGAAGGAAGTTTGCGCTGCGAAGTGTTAGAGAAGGAGTTTTAAATCCATGAGCAAAGACAAATGGCTCGATGACCTCTTTAATGAACCCTCAGAGGAAATAGTTCTCAAAGAGGTACTGGTCTTTGAGGAAACGCCGACAGATAGCAAAGGGCAGGAAGTTGAAGCCCTAACCTTGGAGAAAGGGCTTCAAAATTTAGAAATAATCGTTAAGACTCTTGAACAAAAGGACCTTCCCTTGGAAAAAGCCTTAAGCCTATTCAAGGAGGGGGTTGGCCTTGTTCAGTATTGTTCTAATGTTTTGGATCTAGCGGAAAAACAGATGGAAATTCTGCTTGAAGGTCCAGACGGAAAGTTGCAGATAAGACCTGCCAGTTTTGATATGGAAGGATGAACCGCGTGTTTAAGGAAACCTTTCAACGCTATCTCAGCATGATTGAACAAACCCTCGCTCAATTACCCTGGGAAAAGGATGTCTTGAATCAAAGCATGTACTATTCCTTGATTGGGGGAGGTAAACGGATTCGACCTGTTTTAGCATTAGCTTCTGCAGAGGCTGTGGGCAGTAATCCAGAAAGCATAGTACCTGCTGCTATCGCGCTGGAACTCATTCATACATACTCCCTAATTCACGATGATTTACCGGCCATGGATAATGATGACTATCGGAGGGGAAGATTATCCAATCATAAGGTTTTCGGAGAGGCCAACGCCATTCTTGCTGGTGACGCGTTATTAACCTATGCTTTTGAATTATTGGCTAATCCTAAACTCGGTCAACCTGAGAGGCAGCTGAGAGTTATTCGAGAAGTTGCGCTTGCCGCCGGAAAAGTCGGGATGGTTGGCGGGCAGGTAGCGGATGTTGCTGCTGAAGGAAAATCCCTAACCTTACTCGAGATTGAAGAGATTCATAAAGCTAAGACAGGTGCTTTACTCACGGCTTCTGCACGGCTTGGCGGGATTTTGGCTGGGGGCACGGAGGATCAGCTTAAGGCCTTGACTAGCTATGCTCAGGCCTTGGGGTTAGCGTTTCAAATTAAAGATGATATCTTAGATGTGGTCGGAGATAGTGATACTCTCGGGAAACCAGCCGGCAGTGATCTGCGTCAGAATAAGGCGACTTACGTTTCTTTACTAGGACTAGAGGGGGCAGAGTACCAGCTGCATGCCCAAATTAAAGAAGCGTTGTCCGCTTTGCAGCCCTTTGGCGAAGCAGCGAGCTTCCTAAAGGAACTAGCCTATTATATTGAACAACGTAAACATTAAAAAGAGGGTCATTTATGAGTATTATCCCAGGGATTTTAAATAATGCCATTCTAATTTCTGCAGTGACAGCTTGGTTGATAGCCCAGTTGCTCAAGGTTGCAGTGAATTTCATATTGTTAAGAAAACTCAATTTTCAAATGATCATCAGTTCAGGTGGTTTCCCAAGCTCTCACTCCGCGACGGTGAGTGCTTTAGCATTAGGAATTGGAAAATACTATGGCTGTGATTCACCCATCTTTGCGGTTGCAGCTGTTTTTGGTATGATTGTTCTTTATGATGCGGCTGGGGTACGACGTGCAGCGGGTAAACAGGCAGAAGTCTTAAATCAATTAATTGAACGCTTGTACCATGGACCTGTCCCTGCTCAAGAAAAGTTAAAGGAATTAATAGGCCACACACCCTTAGAGGTCTTCGGAGGTGTGATGGTAGGGCTTATAGTAGGGTTCTTAATCTAGTGAATTGGGATTGACTGGACCTAAAAAATGAGGGGGCAAAAAGGATGGGGCTACTCGGGACAATTCATGAGCCAAAGGTCTTGCGCTCGTTAGATTTGACCGAGCTAAAGACTTTGGCGCAAGAAATTCGGCAAGAAATGATTGACGTGGTCTCCAAAAATGGAGGGCATTTGGCGCCAAACCTTGGAGTTGTAGAACTTACCTTGGCTTTACACCGAATATTTGATAGCCCTTACGACAAGATCGTCTGGGATGTTGGTCATCAGACTTATGTGCATAAGCTATTAACAGGCCGTTTGGATCGTTTTAAAACCATTCGTAAATATCAGGGCTTGTCTGGTTTTCCAAAACGGGCGGAGAGCACCCATGATTGTTTTGAAACGGGGCATTCCAGTACATCCATTTCTGCCGCTGTTGGGTTTGCCAAGGCCCGAGATGTTCTTCGGGAGAGCCACCATGTAGTGGCTGTGATCGGAGATGGGGCAATGACGGGTGGCATGGCCTATGAGGCTTTGAACCATGCGGGACATAGTGAAACAAATTTAATCGTGGTTCTGAATGATAACGAAATGTCAATTTCCCCCAATGTTGGGGCCATGTCGACCTACCTTAATCGATTAAGGACAGACCCGCTCTATGATAAACGGAAAGAAGACCTGGAGTATCTCCTAAAACGAATACCGGGTATTGGCACAAAAGTTGCAAAATTGGCGGCTAAAGCAAAAGATAGTTTAAAATATTTGCTGGTTCCAGGTCTTATCTTCGAGGAATTGGGCTTCACTTATTTAGGACCGATTAATGGACATGATCAAGCCTTGCTTGAAGAGGTACTTGATCAAGCTAAAAATAAAAAGGGACCCGTTCTGGTCCACGTCTTAACTCATAAGGGCAAAGGGTACAAACCTGCAGAAGAAAATCCAGATATCTTTCATGGTGTAGGCCCGTTTGAACCAGAGACTGGCAAGGTGACGAAAAAAATTGCACCTCCGACTTACACGGCGGTCTTTGGAGACACCCTTTGTACACTGGCCTGCCAAGATTCGAAGATTGTTGCTATCACAGCTGCTATGCCGAGCGGAACCGGGCTTAATAGTTTTGCCAAGCAATTTCCAGAACGTTTTTTTGATGTGGGAATCGCGGAACAACATGCCGTAACCTTTGCGGCGGGCTTGGCATTTGGGGGACTAAAACCTGTAGTAGCGATTTATTCCACGTTTTATCAGCGAGCCTATGACCAAGTGCTCCATGATGTCTGTTTACAGCAGGCCAATGTAGTCTTAGCGATCGATCGAGCTGGAGTTGTCGGGGATGACGGCCCCACGCATCACGGAGTCTTTGATATTTCCATGTTTAGAATTATTCCGAACCTGATTTTTATGGCACCCAAAGATGAAAACGAGTTACGTCACATGCTCTATACTGCACTACAACAAAGTGGTCCAGTGGCCTTGCGTTACCCAAGGTCAGTCGGTCAAGGGGTGACCTTGGATGAGACGTTAAAGCTTCTGACCATTGGCAAAGCTGAGGTATTGAGGGACGGACGGGATGTGACCTTGATAGGGGTGGGCCCCTTAGTCCAGATCTGTTTACTTGCGGCTCAGGAATTGCGACACCAGGGTGTGGAGGCTGCGGTCATTAACTTACGTTATATTAATCCGCTCGATCGGGAAGTCCTTGCTCACTATGCGCACCTAACAAAAAAATTCATCACCGTCGAAGACCATTCCCTCAAGGGCGGGATGGGAAGTTCTATTCTAGAATTCCTTGAAGAAGAAGGAATCGATGAAGTAACGGTTGAACGGCTAGGCTATCCAGGATTCGTGGATCAAGGGTCGATTCCCCAACTCTTCATGGCCCATGGACTGTCTGTTAAAGGTATAATGCAAGCTGCTGAACGCTTGCAATTGTTTCGTCGTGCGGCGCAATCCTAGGAAGGTTCTTAAAGGCAAAAGGAAGGGATACAGTGGCTAAAGGAAAAGAACGCATTGATATTTTAATGGTCAAAAATGGATTGGCTTCTAGTCGTGAGAAGGCGAAGGCAACAATCATGGCGGGGATCGTGTTTGTTGAGGGTCAGCGAGTGGACAAACCTGGCACTGAATTGCCGGAGAACTCTCTGATTGAACTGAAAGGAGAAATCCTGCCGTTTGTATCACGGGGAGGATTAAAACTCGCTAAAGCGGTGCAAGCCTTCCATATTCCGTTTAAAGATCAAGTCGTAGCTGATATTGGTTCTTCAACTGGAGGCTTTACCGATTGTGCCTTGCAAAATGGAGCAAAACGAGTCTACGCTGTTGATGTCGGATATGGACAGTTGGACTGGAAACTCCGGACAGACCCTCGTGTAGTCTCCATGGAACGGGTGAATGCCCGCTATCTTAATCAAGATTCCCTTCCGGAAAAGGTGGATTGGGTCGTTTCAGACGTAGCATTTATCTCAATTACCAAGATCTTTCCAGCAATGATTGCTATTCTTAAAGACGATGGGCAAGTTATGTCTCTAGTTAAGCCACAATTTGAAGCAGGACGAGAGCATGTCGGGAAAAAAGGCGTCGTTAAAGATGAGAATGTTCATAAACAGGTCTTGAAAACTGTCCTCAGTGAGGCGGAAAAGCTGGGCTTTCATGTCTTAGGTTTAGACTATTCGCCGATTCGAGGTCCTGAAGGAAATATCGAGTATTTAGCTTGGCTGGGATTACAAGCTGAATTGAGCATAGATTGGCATAAAGAGCTAGAACGAGTGGTTCACGCTGCTCGGAAAGAGACGGAATAACCGGATGGATAAAATCGTTGGTTTATGGCGTAATATGACCAAACCAGAGACTCTGACGCTGGCTGAACGCATAAATGATTGGTTTCTAGCCCGGGGGTGGGTTGTTTTAACTGAATGGGAAGATATAATTAGGCAGCAAGCCCAATTTCTTATTTCCTTAGGTGGCGATGGAACTCTTCTTCAAGCAGCTCGAGAAAGTGCATCGTTTGGAATTCCTGTCTTAGGAGTCAACTTTGGACGTTTAGGATTTCTCTGTGAAATAGAGCGGGAAGACGTTTTCGGAGCCTTGGAAAAGATCTTGAATCAAGACTATAAAATTCAAGAGCGTTTGATGTTGAATGCAGTTGTTAATCGGGTAGGTACGGATAATATCTCTCATCTAGTTTTAAATGATGTTGTTTTTTCGAGGGAGAGTAAGGATGGGATAATAACTCTCCAAGTACACCTTTCTGGAGAACTCTCCGTGAGTTATCCAGCCGATGGTTTGATAATTTCGACTCCGACCGGTTCTACAGCTTATTCGCTTTCGGCAGGAGGGCCAATCGTCAGCCCGGATGTTCAAGCAATTTTGCTGACCCCTCTAGCTGCACATTCCCTGTCCGCTCGTCCCATAGTAGTTTCTGAAAAGGAAGAGATTCGTATTCTCCTTGCTAATGGCGAGAAATGTATGGTGACATTTGATGGCCGCCAAAGCGAGATGATCTATTCAGGTGAAACCGTGATTATCGAGACGGATCCAATCAAGGCCTTGTTAATTCGTTTAGGAAGCAGAAGTTTCCCCCAAGTGGTTCGAGAAAAACTGAGAGACCGTTGGCATGAGTAGAATTCGAGGCACGAGATTCGAGATTCGAGGTACGAGCAGGAACGGTTACGCTAGGTACGAGGTAGGGGTAGTTTGCGCTATACGGGAGTTTTCGAATTTCGAACATCGAACATCGAACTTCGAGTAAAGGGAGGCAAGTGATGAAAGCACGTCGTCAGATGAAGGTACAAGAAATAATCACCAGAGAAATCATTCATACCCAAGAGGATCTGGCAGAAAGACTGCGCCTTGCTGGGTTTAATGTCACTCAGGCAACGGTATCTAGAGATATTAAGGAAATGGGTCTGATTAAAGTGCCTAGTGCTGGTGAAGATTATCGTTATGCAGTTCCCACTGAGGCTCATCCCACTAACCTTCAAGATCGCTTAAAGCGTTTGCTGCGGGAAACCATGGTTTCCATAAATGACACAGAAAGTCTTATTGTAATTCGGACCATTCCCGGGAATGCTCATGCCTTAGCAGCAGTCGTGGATAATAGCAATTGGGAAGAGCTCATAGGTACGATAGCTGGAGATGATACGATTCTGCTAGTTATAAAACCAAAAGAGGCAGTACCAACAGTTTTAGACAGGATTAGCACCTTGCTCGGATAGGAGGGACGTCATGCTAACGGAGTTGTACGTAGAGAATTTTGGGTTGATGGAATCTGTGCGTTTAAAGTTTGATCGAGGTTTGACGGTATTTACGGGAGAAACTGGCGCAGGAAAATCCATGCTGATTGACGCTCTAGGGGTTCTTTTAGGTGGACGAGCTAGTGCGGATTTAATACGGCACGAAGAGGCTCAGGCTCGAATTGAAGGGGTGTTAGAAGATCTGACCTCAGAATACACCCTGAGGCTTGAGGAAGCAGGATATCCGATGGAAGAGGGCCAACTTTTTCTCTATCGTGAAATAAACTCCTCGGGAAGAAATGTCTGTCGTGTTCAAGGTCGCACAATCCCGCTGACTCTCTACCGTTCATTGTGTGAAGGGCTCGTAGATATACATGGGCAAATCGAACATTTGTCCCTCTTCCGGGCTGAAACTCATCGGGATCTATTAGATGCTTTAGGTGGAGTTCAAGACGATGTTGACCAGGTCAATGAAGCCGCTAAAGCCTATCAAGCATTGATCCGCAAAGAGCAGGAGTTGTCCATTTCAGTCGAGCAACGCCAAAAGCGTGAGGAAATCTTGAGGTACCAAATCGAAGAAATAGAACAGGTTAACCCTATCCCGGGGGAAGAAGAAGAACTTAACCAGGAAAAGAAACGGCTTAATAATGCAGAACGCATCACCAGTTTGATTTCTGAAGCCTTTACCGCCCTTTATGAGGGTTCTACTAGAGGGTACGCTGCCTGTGATCTTTTAGGACAGACTCGAAAAATACTCCAAGAACTGGCCCGATTGGACGAGACATTTGATGTAATCGAGCAAATTGAGTCCCTTTATTATGCAGCGGAGGACTTAGCTGAACAGATCAGAACGTATCGTGATAGCTTAGAGTTTGAGCCAGGAAGGCTTGATCAAATCGAGAGACGACTTATCGAGTTGACTAAGCTCAGAAAATACGGTCTAGAAGTGGAAGCTATTCTGGAAAAACGCTTGAACATGATTCAAGAGTTAGACAAAATTACCCACGTTCAGGAGCAATTTGAAACCCTACATAAACAGCAAAAATCGACCCTTAAAGCGTATGACAAAGTTGCCAAGCAACTCAGTCAGAAGCGACTGGAAATTGCTCAGCGAATCGAACAAGGTCTGGCCCTTGAACTGTCAGATTTGGGCTTAGAGAGAAGTCGGTTTGAAGTACGCTTCATACCTAATGTAGGACCTACGGTAGGAGGGGCTGAGAGGATTGAATTTTACTTTTCTGCCAATCTCGGTGAACCCCCTAAACCCTTAGCAAAAGTTGCCTCCGGAGGAGAGATGTCTCGTTTAATGTTGGCGTTAAAAAGTCTCTTAGCTAAGGTAGAGCCGGTAGGGACGTTTATTTTTGATGAGGTAGATAGTGGGGTCGGCGGTAGGACGATCCATAAAGTCGGAGAAAAGCTGGCTAAAATCGCCAGCGACAAACAAGTTTTCTGTATCACTCATGCAGCCCAAGTCGCTGCTTTTGCAGATGTTCATTATGGCATTCTCAAAGAAGTTAACGGTACTAGAACACGGACCAGGGTTGACCTTCTTACGGAATCCGATCGTATTGAGGAACTTGCCCGCATGCTGGGGGGCGGGGAAATCGAGATTACTCGTAAACATGCCCAGGAGTTATGGCAGCGATCGGGACGACATCAGTAACGACACCTTGCCATCCATGGCGATGTTCTAACCTTAAACATCCTTGTTTGAGTCATGGTTGTGTTCTAAACTCAAACACCCTTGTTTGAGTCATGGCGGTGTTCTCATCTCGACCATCCTTCTTCGAGTCATGGCTACAGGGACAATCGGCCTCCGCCGGCGTCTGAAGGCTTGCCAAGCATGGTTTTTCTATAAAATTTCGAAGTCATAATGATCTGCTTTAAATATTTTTGGTTATCTTAAGATGGACGAAGACTGCACAATTTATTATGCAGTCTTTTTCTTTTGTCTGTTTTGCCAATGTTTTAGAAAATAGGAACTGATTTTACAGGATGAAAGACTATAGATTTGGATAATTTAACGTTAGATTCAATTTAAAAAATTTCACTTCACTTATTATAGGACGCTCTAAAAAGAGGAAAGGGAAGAAAAATGGGGAGAATAGAGTGGAGGATGATAAGAGAGTGAAAAAAAGAAGCATCTTACTACTAATCAGTCTCTTGTGTTGTACCTTCCTACAATTATTAGTTGAATTGCCTGAACTTCATAAAGCAGAGATTAGTCATACTGAACCTAAATTTAGAGGCATTTGGTCAAATATCATAAAAATTGAGAAGGTCCCCTCTAATCAAATCGTTTCTGTGGCCACAGGATTATCCCGTTCCCAAATGTCTGAGAAATTAGAAATTGCCTACAAATTATTTGGGATTTTTCCCTTAAGGACTAGCGAAATACAAGTGATGAGTCCTGTAAAATTAATTCCAGGTGGACATTCTATTGGAGTTACCTTACAAACTAAAGGAGTCATGGTAGTAGGTCAAGCCCCGGTCGTTGACAAGAATGGAAAAAAAACGTTCCCAGCTAAAGAAGCAGGTATTGAAGTTGGAGATATTCTCCTAAAAGTCAATAATCAAGAAGTTCGAACAGATCAAGAGGTTTCTAATGCAGTCAATTTAGCGGGTGAAAAAAATGGAAGCGCGAACGTGTTATTTAAACATCAGGATCAAATCATAGAAAAAAGTGTTAATCCAATTTATTGTTCGGAAACAGGTCGATATCGTATGGGTTTATTTGTTCGTGATGAAGCAGCAGGTGTGGGTACTCTTTCTTTTTTTGACCCTGTTTCGAAACAATACGGAGCACTTGGGCACGTGATTACTGATGCGGACACCAATCAGAAAATTGAAGTCTATAATGGTAAAATAATAGCCTCGACGATTTATGCCATCGAAAAGGGGAAACGTGGGCATCCAGGCGAAAAAATAGGTTCGTTTATTTCTAATTCGATCTTCAGTGGAACTATTGAAAAAAATACCCTGACCGGGATTTTTGGAACGATGAGCGGTCAAATTGAAAACTCCTTTTTCAAAGAAGCTATTCCAGTCGGCTGGGAATCTGAGATTAAAGTTGGTCCGGCCAAGATTTATACGGTGGTACAAGGAGAAAAAATTGAGGAATTTGAGGTCAACATTGATCGTGTCATGCACAATCGAACCGATAGCAAAAACATGATCGTTCGTGTTACCGACCCTAGGCTGCTAGATATAACAGGCGGTATTATCCAAGGAATGAGTGGTAGTCCCATAATTCAGGACGGCAAACTTATCGGGGCAATTACGCATGTCTTTGTGAACGACAGCCAGCGGGGATACGGAGTCTTCATCCAAAACATGCTCAATGACTCAAACTCAAAAGTAACAGGCAAGAGGGAAGCGGCTTAAGAATAGTCGATCGGAAAATTAGAGAAGGAGTAGCCATTAGAAATGGTTACTTCTTCTCCTTATAAAGTCAAGTTTTACAAATAAAAACTAGGTTTTCTTCCTTTTAAAAGAAGGAGTATGAAAAGAATTGTCGAAATTATAATTCAATACGGCTGAAATGAGGGGGATCCTGGGAAATGCAAAGGCCTATACGAGTTTTATTGGCAGATGACAACCGGGAATTTGTTGAGATTGTCAAAGAGTTTATTGAACGGCAGGAAGATATGAGCCTTGTTGGGGTTGCATATCATGGGAATGAGGCTCTGGAATTAATTGCACGGGAAGAACCTCAAGTTGTTTTATTGGATATTATCATGCCTCATCTTGATGGTTTGGGTGTACTTGAGAAACTTCAAAATGCCCCTATAAGACCTAAAATTATTATTCTAACCGCCTTTGGTCAAGAATCGATGACCCAAAGAGCTGTCAACCTTGGTGCAAATTATTACATTTTAAAACCATTTGATTTAGATATTTTGGGTAAACGTATTCGCCAACTGCAAGATGATTTTTCAAATACAGTAAACATACCACACACAAATACTGTACAACATGACAAATATAGTTCAAATTCAAATTCTCAGATCTATAATGGAGTCTTACCGCCAACGACTAAAAATCTTGAAGTTGAAGTCACGCGAATGATTCACCAGATGGGGGTACCAGCACATGTTAAAGGGTATCAGTATCTGCGGGATGCTATTGTCAGCGTAGTTATTGAAGTATCATTGCTTGGGGCTGTGACCAAGGAACTTTATCCCATGATTGCCCAAAAATATCAGACCACCCCCAGTTGTGTCGAACGTGCAATTCGGCATGCCATTGAGTTAGCTTGGGATCGTGGAAACGTGGATTTCATGAATCGCTTTTTTGGCTACACCATTAATGTTGATCGCGGTAAACCCACTAATTCCGAATTTGTGGCAATGGTGGCAGATAAATTGCGTATGTCGATGATGTATTAATAGCAATAAGGTTTCTGTCCGTTAAACATCTCTATATCTATGGAGATGTTTTTGGCGTTTGGCTTTTTTTAGGAATTATGTTCCTAGGGACTATGAGACCGCCATAAAAGGTTTCTTTATGAAAGCTAATACAGGGAAGATCTTTCGCCAAAGAGCGAATTCAGTAAAAGCTACCAAGTCGACCAAGCTACTTACTTGTTAATATGAAAAAGAAGGGGGCGAGCTAGAAATACAAAGTAGTTAACACCCAGTATGATGTGTTGACGAATTAAATTCAGGTAGCTATTGGGGTTTATTAAGGAGTTGTTAAAAGATGGATAGGACGGCAGTGATGATAGAACCTACTGAAGGCACTTCAAAGGCAAGTGAATCTAAGCCACCGGTACATAAAGGCAATAGGAAACGAGCTTTACTTAAGGATCTGAAACTGCAAAGCAAACTCATTTTAGGTTTTGGACTTGTTTTATTAATGATGATTATTTCCTCAGCTTTTTCCCTCTATCAGAATGTGCAAATGGAAAAGGCTACAGCTGCTATTGCGCAAGATGCGATGCCTTTAGGGAGATTAGCGGACGACCTTTTGACGCAATTAGTTAATGAAGAATCAGCAGCAAGGGGATATGTCGTTAGTGGGGATAGCTCTTATTTAGCCCCGTACTATGCAGGAAAAGATCAAATTCAAAAGGACTTAGAAGATATAGCTATCTTCCTGCCGTCACATCCCGAGATAGCCGCTTTAATGGCCCGGGGACAACCGTTGATTGAGCAGGCGCAAGTATATTTTCTGGAGCAGATTACCTTAGTTCAACTAGGGGATATATCTAAAGCACGTTTGAAAATCGGGAGTACAAAGGCTACAACTGATGGCTATAGAGCTGTAAATAATGATATGCGTCAGGAAATTGATAGAATTACCCAAAATGCCTTGAACCAATCTCAAATAGCTAACCAAAGAGCCCAATTGAGCCTGTTAATTTTAACCATAGTGAGTATTGTATGGGGTCTACTAGTCGCTTTAGTTTTAGCACGCATGATTGCTAAGCCTTTGGCAAAGGTTTCGCGAACTATGGAGAGGGTTGCCGAAGGAGATCTTACGTTTGATCAGATCGTAATAGATGGCCGCGATGAAATAGGCATGATGGTAGACTCTGTCAATCAAATGCAAGCTAACCTTCGCTCTTTAATTCAACGATCAAAGGAAAGTGCCTGGCAGATTGCTACATCTGCTCAAGAAATGAGTGCCTCAACGGAGGAGGCAACGAAGTCCGTCGAACAAGTAACATCCACAGTACAAAATATGGCTCAGGGTGCTAATGAACAAGCAATACAGGCTCAAGAAGCTGCTAGTATGGTTGAAAACATTACCCAAGCCATTAGTGAAATTAGGCAAAGAATTGAAGAAATTGCTAAGAGCTCAGAACAGACTCAAGTTCTTGTTGGCGATGGTTTTAGTGCTATTCAGAATCAAAATGATAAAATGAAAGAGAATCTAGCTGCGACGGAAAAGGTGGACAAGGCTACTGATGATTTAGTTAATCAGTCTCACGAGGTAGGTCGGATCTTAGAAACTATCTCCGCGATTGCTGGTCAGACAAACCTTTTAGCCTTAAATGCTGCTATTGAAGCCGCACGAGCTGGTGAACACGGACGTGGTTTTGCCGTTGTGGCAGAGGAAGTTAGAAAGTTGGCGGAAGGTTCTGCACAATCTACCCGTGAAATTGCCGAGATCTTGCAGAAAATCCAAGCAGGTGCCGAAGCTGCTGCCCAGGAAATGGATAATACTAGGCAAATTGTAGACGGGCAAAATTCCGCAGTCTTCCGGACAGATCAGATCTTTCGAGAAATTTCTGCTTCTGTAGGAGAAATGGTAGAAAAGATTGGGGCCGTGAATGCTTCGGCAGAACAGATTGATACCTCTGCCAAGGGGATAACTGTAACGATAGCTTCCATTTCCGCAGTGGCCGAAGAAACCGCTGCTGCCACAGAGGAAGCATCAGCCAGTACAGAGGAGCAGAGTGCCATAACCCAACAAATCGCTGCTTCGGCAGCTTCGTTGGCAGGGCTGGGTCAAACATTGCAATCAGCAATTGCCAGTTTTAAGATCTAGCCGCTCTGGAGTTTTGAGAAAAATGTTATAAGATTTAACAATATAACCCCCTCTACGCCCTGGTTTCAGGGTATAGAGGGGTTATTTAGATTAGGCCAATGAGTTAAATCAAGGTCAAAAAGTATGCAAAGTATTGCTAAGCAGGATTTTGCATACTAAAGAGAGAATCTACATATGTAATGAAAAACGGTATTGGAAGGGGAAATAAAGATGTTTATGCGTCGCGAGCTAGAGAGTTTGGCTGAAGAAAAGAACCAAGCGATCATAGGGATCAACCTCTTAAACGAAATAGTGATCTGTAGTCCTCTGGCAGCGAAGTTCTTGGAGCTATCCGTCCAAGACATTTTAGGCAAAGATGTATGGCAGCTCATACCGGATGATCCCTTGCCGAACATCCGTGATTCTGAAACGATTGAACTAAATAGTTTTAGCCGAATCGGCACAAAGATGTTTATAGCCAGTCGGATGGCATACTATGACGATCAGGGTCGCGTCATCGGAGCAGTGGTCTTCCTACAAGATATGGAGGAATTTGACGAGCTCAGGGCTAAAGTAAACACGCTGCAGGAGGTACGTATTCTACTTTCCGCAATTATTGATTCCACTCAGGATGCGATCTCTGTGGTGGATGAAAAGGGTCTCGGATTATTAATTAACCCAGCTTACACACGCTTGACAGGTCTCACTGCAAATGATGTCATCGGCAAACCTCCTACTGTAGACATTGCAGAAGGAGAAAGTATGCATATCCAGGTCTTGAAAACTCGTCTTCCTGTTAAAGGAGTTTTCATGAAAGTGGGACCTAAGCGTAAAGAGGTGATTGTTAACGTTGCCCCCATCATTGTTTCTGGGCAGTTGCGAGGAACTGTAGGGGTGCTCCACGATATCTCTGAGATCCATAGACTCTCGGAAGAGTTGGAAAGCGCCAAACGTTTAATTCGCCATTTGGAAGCAAAATATACCTTTAGCGACATTATTGGTGAAAGTGAGGCCCTTAAAGCAGCGATCGAACAAGCGGGGCGTGCAGCGGTGACACCGGCTACTGTCCTCTTGCGTGGAGAAAGCGGAACGGGGAAAGAACTATTTGCCCATGCCATTCACCGCTCTAGTGAACGAAAAAAAGGGCAATTTATCAGAGTTAATTGCGCAGCATTAGCTGAGGGCCTGTTGGAGAGTGAGCTGTTTGGCTATGTTGAAGGGGCTTTTACAGGAGCCAAGCGCGGTGGAAAGGCGGGCCTTTTTGAAGAGGCTAACGGAGGGACTATTTTTCTCGATGAGATTGGAGAGATTAGTCTAAACCTGCAAGCCAAGCTCTTGCGAGTATTGCAAGAACGTGAAATTGTTAAAGTCGGAGATAATCGTCCCTTTAACATAGATGTCCGGGTTATTACAGCGACTAATGCAAATTTAGAAGCGGCATTAGGAACTGGTAAATTTCGTGAAGATTTGTATTATCGTTTAAACGTAATTCCAGTCCTTATTCCGCCTTTAAGGCAGCGAAGAGATGATATCCCCTTGCTTGTTCACCACCTTCTGGGGAGTTTTAATCAAGACTACGGCCGATGTGTTGAGAGGGTTAGTGATGAGGCATTGCAAATTTTGATGGGGTATCATTGGCCAGGGAACGTTCGAGAATTAGAAAACATTTTAGGACGAGCTATTATTAATATGCGCATCGGGGAAACGGTTGTGGAATTACAGCATCTTCCGGTTTTAGCCTTGCCGAGTCTCAATTATCCAGAGGCGGGTTTCGTGAACTCGGTACAATCTTCTTTGACGCAAGAAGAAGGTGGATTTGAAGGAATGCAACGGCAATGGGAACGCGCTATACTCTTAGTTACCCTCCAAAGAAATGGGGGTAATAAAACAAAGGCAGCTAAGGAACTGAAAATGTCCATACGCAATTTCTACTATAAACTTGAGCGACATGCCCTTATTTAAAGGAATATCTTACAATAAGTTTAACTAAATCATGACTTGCAATCCTTCGCATGCAATTTATTGCCTGCATATTATTGCAAGTCATGAATTTTTTTGCATTATTGACAAACTGCTTAAGTAAGGGCTCATAGCTGTTGTAATAGTTGCCTAGCTGGCTTCTTAAAATAAAATGCGCCTGAATTCTGATAATTCTAAAGATCAGAGATGGGTGGTTAATAATTTGAGTCAGTTTTAAAACCTTGGCACTCTTATTGCATTTAACTAAGGGCAAGAGAAAGTGGGGGAAAACTAAATGGAAATATTTGAATATTTGCAGAAGTATGATTACGAACAGCTTGTTATTTGTCAAGATCAGACGTCAGGGTTAAAAGCTATTATTTGCATTCATGATACAACGTTAGGACCGGCCCTAGGTGGAACAAGGATGTGGAATTATGCCAGTGAAGAGGAGGCTATCTTTGATGCCCTAAGGCTTGCTCGAGGAATGACCTATAAAAATGCTGCCGCAGGTTTAAATCTTGGCGGTGGAAAAACCGTGATTATCGGGGATTCTCACACCCAAAAAAGTGAAGAATTGTTCAGAGCCTTTGGCCGTTATGTTCAATCACTGAATGGACGTTACATCACCGCTGAAGATGTTGGGACCACAGTACAAGATATGGATTGGGTACATTTAGAGACCGATTTTGTGACAGGAGTATCCTCTTCCTATGGCGCTTCCGGAGATCCTTCTCCAATGACAGCTCGTGGAGTATGGCGGGGAATGAAAGCTGCAGCTATGGAAGCCTACGGCAGTGACTCTTTGACGGGGAAGACAATTGCCATACAAGGGCTAGGGCATGTGGGCTATTATTTGGCGAAACACTTGCACGAAGAGGGTGCCAAACTAATCGTTACAGACATCCAGGATGATCTCATCAAGCGTGTGATTAACGAAATGGGAGCGACCGCGGTTCGTCCTGCTGAGATCTTTGGTGTTAAAGCAGATATCTTTGCGCCCTGTGCCATGGGGGCAGTGGTTAATGATGAAACAATTCCTCAATTTAAATTCTCAATCATTGCGGGCGCTGCTAATAATGTGCTCAAAGAAGAACACCACGGGGATAAGCTGCATGAACTCGGTATTCTTTATGCGCCTGACTATGTTATTAATTGTGGCGGCGTTATCAATGTGGCAGATGAGTTAGAAGGCTATAATTATGAGCGTGCCCTGAAAAAAGTTGAAATGGTTTATGACAATGTCGCAAAGGTCCTTGAAATTGCCAAAGAGTATAAAATACCCACTTATATTGCTGCGGATCGTATGGCTGAACAGCGCATTGAGAGGATTGGACGAATTCGTTCGAACTACTTACAGACCTCTCAGTGATCAGCACAGACAAGGAGGAGCTTTTATGCTAAAAGTTGAGTTCGATGAAGACCGCTGTAAAGGATGTGAGCTCTGTGCGGAGGCTTGCCCAAAAAACATTGTGATCATGGCCGATTATTTGAATGCCATGGGCTTTCATCCTGCCACCGTGCTAAAACAAGACGAGTGCATTTCTTGTGGCTTTTGTGCCAGAATGTGTCCGGATGTCGCAATCACGGTCCGAAAGGAGGAGAAAAAATAATGGCCAAGGTACTTATGAAAGGCAATGAGGCCTTAGCAGAAGCTGCGATTCGCGCCGGCTGCCGTTATTTCTTCGGGTATCCCATTACCCCGCAAAATGAAATTCCGCAGTATCTGGCGAGACACCTTCCAGAAGTCGGCGGGGTATTTGTACAGGCGGAGTCTGAAATTGCAGCGATTAATATGGTTTACGGGGCAGCAGGGGCAGGAGCACGGGTAATGACCTCCTCATCAGGCCCGGGTATCAGCCTTAAACAAGAAGGGATTTCCTATATAGCTTGCGCGGAGCTCCCGTGTGTGATTGTAAACATGCAACGAGGGGGCCCTGGGCTTGGCGGTATTCAGCCTGCCCAATCCGACTATTTCCAGGCAGTCAAAGGGGGCGGGCATGGAGATTATAAAGTGCTTGTACTTGCTCCGGCCACCGTTCAAGAAATGGTGGATCTAATCGGGAAAGCCTTTGACCTAGCTGACGAATACCGTAACCCTGTCATGATCTTAGGAGATGGCATTCTCGGGCAAATGATGGAAACCGTCGAATTCTCGACGGAAAAAATAGAAATTTCCAACTCGGAGAAACCATGGGCAACCACGGGTGCCAAGGGACGAAAACCCAATCTGATTAACTCATTATTTCTTGATCCTGTAGAACTCGAAAAGCACAACCTTCACCTTCAACTAAAATTTGAGAGTATGGCCAAAGAAGTGCTCTGGGAAAACTATCAAACGGACGATGCGGAGCTGATTTTAGTCGGTTACGGCACTTCGGCCAGGATCGCTAAAGCGGTTGTGGATCAAGCAAGGGCACTTGGAATTAAGGCGGGGCTATTCCGACCGATTTCTTTATTTCCCTTCCCTAAAGATGCCCTGCAGGAGGCCTGTAGGCAAGCCAAGCATGTTCTCACAGTTGAGATGAGCATGGGCCAACTTGTGGAAGACGTTCGCTATAACTTGGAGTTCAAAATCCCAGTCCATTTATATGGACGGGTCGGAGGCATGGTTCCTACTGCTCGTGCAGTTCTTGAAGAAGTCAAACGTTGGGTCAGTAGTGGAGAGGAGGCTGGAAACGCATGATAACTGTTTTTGGACGACCTGAAGCCTTAACTTCGGCCAAGACCCACTATTGCCCAGGCTGTACACATGGCATTATTCACCGCCTAGTGGCTGAAGTGATTGATGAGCTAGGAGTCAGAGAAGACACTATTGGCGTATCACCGGTGGGATGCTCAGTCTTAGCTTATAACTACTTTAATCTTGATATGCAACAAGCTGCCCATGGTAGAGCGCCGGCTGTCGCCACGGGAATTAAACGAGTCCATCCCCAAAAGGTTGTCTTTACGTATCAAGGGGATGGTGATCTAGCTGCCATTGGTACGGCAGAAATTGTGCATGCCGCGGCCCGTGGTGAGAAAATCACAACGATTTTTGTCAATAATGCCATTTATGGGATGACTGGTGGGCAAATGGCCCCTACGACGCTTCTGAAGCAAGTAAGCACGACTTCTCCCCAAGGAAGAAATGCCGCTCCCCAAGGGTATCCCTTGAGAGTATCGGAAATGCTCGCTACTTTAGATGGGGCTGCTTATATCGCCCGGGTGTCTGTGCACAACCCTCAAGAAGTTGCTAAAGCTAAAAAAGCGATTAAGACGGCATTTGAATATCAAATGGCAGGTATCGGGTTTACACTCGTTGAAATTTTATCGACCTGTCCTACGAACTGGGGGTATACGCCCAAAGAATCTTTACAATGGTTAGTTGATAATATGATTCCTGTCTATCCACTCGGCGTCAAAAAAAAGCTGGAAGAGGTGAAGGTCTAATGTTGCAAGAAATTATCTTGGCTGGCTTTGGAGGACAAGGGGTTATGTCCATGGGACAGCTGCTTGCTTATGCGGGCCTCGTCGAAGAAAAACATGTAAGTTGGATCCCTTCCTACGGCCCGGAAATGCGTGGAGGCACCGCCAATTGTTCTGTCACGATCTCAGATGATGAAGTAAGCTCTCCGATCATTACCGAACCTGATACGCTGATAGTCCTGAATCGCCCCTCTCTGGAGAAGTTTGAACAGGATGTTAAACCAGGAGGACGGTTACTCATTAACTCATCACTGATCGATATTGAGTCTCAGCGCCAAGATCTTCAAGTTCTAAAAATCTCGGCCTCAGAACTCGCTAATGAAAAATTAGGAAATACAAGAGTTTCCAATATGATTATTCTCGGCGCGTTTGTCGAGTTAACCCGTACGGTAACCATAGAATCCGTGATTGGGGCTTTGAAGAAAGTCCTGCCGGAGCATAGACATAATCTCATCCCCCTTAACCGTCAGGCCCTTGAGACAGGGGTGGAGTTGGCTAAAAGAGCAAAAATGATTTAACTACCTGCGAGTAACCTTAAGTATTGTATTAGCTCAAGTAATAGTGAAGCAGTATCGTTTTTTAACGAACTGCTTTTTTCTGTGCTTTGGTCTTGTCGAGGTTTCTCTAGGACTTTTCTTGAATCTTGATAAGAGTATGGGGTAAGATATTAATTAGAGATAGGTTAAGGAAAGAGGTAAACGTATTGGAAGAACATGATCGACGGGAAGAACGTATCGAGAGCAAAGTTGTTTTTGAAGGGCGTCTGCTTCGTATAGAACGAGATATTGTCCGTTTGCCCAATGGATTGGAGACGTCCCGTGAAGTCGTTAGACACCCTGGAGCGGTAGGGATTGTCGCTTTGCAGGATCAGCACCTGCTCATGGTCCGTCAATACCGTTATGCAGTAGGTCAAGAAACCCTTGAAATACCGGCAGGTAAACTAGATCTACTGGAACTCCCCCTGGATTGCGCTCAAAGAGAACTTCGCGAAGAAACTGGCTATCGAGGGACCTTGGAACCGATCAGCAGTTTTTATACCACACCAGGCTTCACGGACGAGGTGATCCATCTTTTTCTAGCTGTGGATTTAGTCTGGGATCCGCTCAAACCGGATGACGACGAATTCTTAGGGGTTGAGAGAATTCCTTGGGATGAAGCCGTCCTAAAGGCTCAACAAAATAAGTTTAATGACGCAAAAACAATGCTGGGAATTTTACTGGTTCAGGGACGAATAAGATGATATTCGCAGATTTGCATATTCACATTGGGCAAAGTTTAGACGGAAACTATGTGAAAATTACTGGGGCTAAAACCTTAATCCTGCCCAATATCCTCCAAGTTGCCAGAGAGGTTAAAGGGCTTTCAATGGTAGGGATTGTGGATGCGCATTCGACGGGAGTCCAAAAAGATTTCGAAACTTTACTTGCTTCAGGTGAAATAAAGTCTTTATCAGCAGGAGGGTATGCTGCTACTGGTTTAACAGTGATACCTGGACATGAAATTGAATTGCAGGTTGGTGAGGGTTATGCACACTTCTTGGCTTATTTTCAAGGGTTGGAGCATGTCAAACAGTATGTAAAAGCTTTAAAAACTACGACTAAGAACTGGCAATTAAGTACCCAGAGGGGTTTTCTGCCGATCGATCTATGGCTTGAGGCTGTTAATAAAGCAGAGGGAATCTGGCTGCCCGCCCATGCCTTCACTCCTCACAAGGGTATTTATGGTAATTGTTGTCCGCGTTTGAGTCATGTTTTACCCGCTATGCCTAATGCTCTAGAAATTGGGCTCAGTGCTGACCGCGGAATGGCAGAAAGTATCAGTGAACTGGAGTCTGTGGTTTTGTTCAGTAACTCAGACGCCCACTCCTTGCCGAATATTGCTCGAGAATATAATACGTTTGAACAGGTAGATTCCTCTTTCGGAGGACTCTATGATTTAGTACAGAATAAAAACAAACAGCTTGTCCGAAATTATGGTTTGCCTCCCAAAGTGGGAAAATATCATCGCACCTATTGTCTAAATTGTGAAAAGGTCGTCAAACCTCCTGCTCCCCAGCTGACTTGCCCGCAATGCGGGAGTGGTCACGTTGTAACGGGCGTTTTGGATCGCTTAGTCAGTATTGCTGACCGCCCAATAGGTAAACCGGATGCTTCAACCTATGTCCATCAAGTCCCGCTTAGAAATCTTCCAGGAATTGGGCCGAAAATGCATGCGCGCCTTTTAAGTGCTTTTGGGACAGAAATGGCCGTGCTTCATCATGTGGATTCTTCAGATTTGGTGCGCGTTGCAGGAGAAAAAGTTGCAGTTTGGATTATAAAAGCACGTCGGGGCGACTTAACCATTGAAGCAGGAGGCGGAGGTGTTTTTGGCAGAGTTGTGGACATACTTTCCCCTTGAGTGGAATAAACTCCCATAGAAGGGTTTGGGAAGGGGTGCGGAGGATGTGGAAACAACTCGGTGAACACATTCGTCAATATTGGGTCATTTATCTCACACTTTCGAGTGTCTATCTTTCAGGTGTGGTGTTCGGGGCGGTCGGTGTCAGTGCTTTGGGAGTGTCTGAAAGCTCTCAACTTGGTAAATTTTTGGACATGCTGTTGAAAAGCCAACCCACTAATTTTGATCCGACTTTCTTAGGGCAACTCGCCCGAGATATGTTTATCATGATGGCTGGAATTTGGATCTTAGGACTTACGATCATCGGGGCCCCCTTAATCTATCTGATTGTTTTTACACGAGGATTTATTCTTGGCTTTACGGTGAGCTTTATCATTGGAGTGAAAGGAACGCTTGGAATCGCTCTAATTCTTACGACGGTCCTTGTGCCTACTATTCTTGCTGTTCCGTTGCTGCTCCTTGGTGCTGGATTAGCAACTATTTTCTCATTTTTGTTACTCAGAGGTAAAGCCAGAGGGGAATCTTTGCGCAGAGAATTTCTTTATTATACCGCAGCAGCAGCCTTTGTTTCTATTGGAGCGGTTGCGGTTGGCGTGGCACAAGGCTATTTTTCGATTCTTGGCCTGCGTTTATTGAGACTGTAAGATATGATTTCGGGTTATATTGAAGATAGCAACTTTATAAACTGCTTGCTAACGGCACAATAGTTGAATTATAATTATATGCAAGTCCTAATGATTGAGATGGAGGTTAAGTTATGCTTATTGGAGTACCGAAAGAGCTTAAAAACAATGAAAGTCGCGTGGCTATTACTCCTGCTGGAGTCTATGCTTTTACTTTGACAGGGCATCAAGTGGTTGTGCAAAAATCTGCGGGTGAAGGCAGTGGTATCACCGATCAACAGTATATCGATGCGGGTGCTCAGATCGCTGATTCGGCCGTTGACGTTTGGAAAGCTGACATGATCATCAAGGTTAAAGAACCTGTAGCGATCGAATACGAATATTTTAAACCTGGACAAATTCTATTTACTTACTTGCACTTGGCAAAAGAGCCAGAATTGACTAAAGTACTTATGGATAAAGAAGTGGTGGCCATAGCCTATGAAACGATCCAATTAGATAATGGTTCGCTGCCTTTATTGATCCCGATGAGCGAAGTTGCTGGCCGCATGGCGATTCAAATCGGGGCACAGTTACTCGAAAAGCCCTTTGGAGGAAAAGGCGTTTTGCTGGGTGGAGTCCCAGGGGTAACTCCTGCTAACGTAACTATTATCGGTGGCGGAATTGTTGGGACAAACGCTGCTCGGATGGCCATCGGCTTAGGTGCAGGAGTTACGATTGTTGAACAAAGCACACAGCGGCTCAGAGAGATTGATGAAATGTTTAACGGTCGAGTAAGAACACTGGCCTCAAATCCCTTTAATATTGCTAACAGCGTAGCAAAAGCAGATTTGTTAGTTGGGGCTGTACTTATCCCAGGTGCCCGTGCGCCACATTTAGTAACCGAGGACATGGTGAAAGCAATGTCTCCTGGAAGTGTGATTGTGGATGTTGCAATCGACCAAGGCGGTAGTATTGCCACAATTGACCGTGTTACAACGCATAGTGATCCCACCTATATCAAATATGGGGTTATTCATTACGCAGTTCCCAATATTGCGGGAGCAGTTGCCAGAACGTCTACCTTTGCCTTGACCAATGTGACGTTGGGTTATGCTCTGGAGATCGCCAATAAAGGTTATTTCAAAGCGATTCAGGAAAATCGTTCCCTGCGTAAAGGGGTTAACGTTGTTAACGGCAAATTAGCCTATAAAGCAATTGCCGAAGCCTTGAACATTATGTACACTCCTCTGGAGGAGGCTTTACTTTAAAGCTGAGTTTCTAAAACGAGGTTCGAGATCCAAGATTCGAGATTCGGATTCGAGATTCGAATAGCACTTAGTCATTGGGCAAGGTTTCTTTAACTTTACTGTACTACAAAATTGTTTCAGATTATTATGATAAAGTCTATGTTATATAACGTCGAGTGGAATCCGTTGATGGGTTCCACTCGTTTTTTCGTTAAGAATAGGAAGTCCTCAGGGAGGGCCAACTTTCGAAGATATTCATTAGGAATATAATGGTATTATAGAAAAACATCGGTAATTTTTCAAATGATTTGGTAAGGAGTGAGTGTATTGCATCAGAAACAAACGACTTTCGTTCCCATATATGGTCATTACCCGCATCAAGTGCGCTGGTATCCAATCAACTACACGGGCGGCTATGAGCCCGCTTGGTGGGAACGATTTGAAGAACAATTTGAACCACGGTGGCTCCAAAGAATGGAAAAACGCATGGGCTTTTTACCTGGACAGGAACCGCTTTGGTGGGAACTTTTTGAAGAGCAATTTGAACCTGCATGGCTGCAGCGCTTAGAACGCCAGATGGGTATTCCCCAGCCATTTGACCCTCGTTATGATCTTCCCCAAAGAAGCTTCTAAACTTAAAAGGAATTACCATTATTTTACGTTCAGGACCGGTTAAAAGAATAACCAGTCCTTTCTTTTTTTAGGATAAGTACAATCAGAGGATGCATAGGTTTAAGAGATAGGGGGGAGTTTAATGCTACCAACGAAACGCTGGAGTGATTTTTTTCTGTATCTAGGCAGGGTTTTTATCCTCCTTATTTTACTAGCCGTGCTGCTTCCCAAGTTAGCTGCGGTCTGTAATAGTTGGATGTCTTCGCTCTTACATAACGATCAAAAACCCTTCGGGAATCCTCTGCGAGTGGATGCACCCCTTAAAGGCGAAGGACACACAAATTGGATAAAGGTTGAGTAAAGTTATACTTTCTGACTAGTATATAAAAACTTGGCTTGTGCCAAGCCTACTAGTACAAGGAAATCCCCTTTCTGTGTAGAATGTAATAAACGTAGAGGAACTTTTTGACCTATAAGAAAGGGGAAAATATGGTAGCCTCCGAGGAACAACTTATTAGACAGTACCTAACCTTCCTGCATGTTGAGCGGGGACTTTCAGAGAACACGAGGCAGGCTTATGAGCGGGATTTACGCTTACTTTTAAGTTTCCTAAAACAGAGGGGAACAGAAGTTAGGCACTGTGATGGTAATGACCTGTTTTTATTTCATCTCAAAGCCAAAGAAAATGGCAAGGCACCTCGAACGATTGCTCGCTGCAATGCAACCCTGAGAGGTTTTTTTGCGTTCTTGCAAGAGGAAGGACATCGGAATGATAATCCAAGTTCCTATTTAGTGACCCCCAAGTTAAATCAACCTCTTCCGAAGGTGTTATCGGAAATGACTATGGACAACCTATTAAGAGCAGGAGAGGAAACAGACCTTAATCTGCGCAATCTAGCGATGCTGGAAGTTCTCTATAGTAGTGGTCTTCGTGTATCAGAACTGATCGGGTTGCGTTTAACGGATGTATCGTTGGACGTCGGATATGTTCGCTGTATTGGTAAAGGAAGTAAGGAGCGGATTGTGCCGTTAGGAGAACAAGCCATGCAGGATGTGGCACGATATTTAGATGGTCCAAGAGGGCGATTGAGTCGCAAGCGAAAAACCGATATCCTGTTTTTGAATGTCCATGGTCAGCCTCTCACTCGTCAAGGAGTGGTTCATATTCTAAAAAAGTGGGGACAAACTCATAATCTAGAGCAATCGATTTCCCCTCATATGTTTCGTCACAGCTTTGCAACCCATCTTCTGGATAATGGGGCTGACTTGCGTTCTGTGCAAGAAATGCTGGGGCATGCGGACATTGCAACGACTCAGATTTATACGCATCTGACACGAAATCGCATATTGGATGTCTTTAGAAAGGCACATCCACGAGCGGATTGATAGACAAGGAAGTGAAGCAAGAACATGTCACGAAGGGTCATAATTATTGTCTTAGACAGCGTTGGGATCGGAGAAATGCCTGATGCTGGAGACTACGGAGACACTGGGAGCCATACCTTAGGGAATACTGCTCGTCTGCGGGGGGGACTTAATCTTCCGCATCTTCAAAAACTCGGTTTGGGTAATATTAAGCCTATCACCGGAGTTCCGGCTATTCTCGATCCAGAAGCTAGTTATGGAAAAATGGCGGAGAAGTCTATTGGTAAGGATACTACGACTGGGCATTGGGAAATGGCTGGGATCATTTTGGAGAGGGCACTGCCAACCTTTCCGCAGGGCTTTCCTAAAGAATTTATTCAACGCTATGAGTCAGCGATTGGAAGAGAGGTATTAAGCAATGAAGTCGCCTCTGGAACTGAGATTATCCAGCGCCTTGGTGAAGAGCATGTACGGACAGGAAAACCGATCGTTTATACTTCCGCAGACTCAGTTTTCCAAGTGGCCGCTCATGAAGAGGTAATCCCACTGGCGGAACTTATGCGTATCTGTGAGATTGCCCGCACACTGTTGATTGGTGAGATGCAAGTAGGACGCGTAATTGCCCGGCCATTTCTTGGTAATGTCGGCAATTATTATCGCACTCCGAACCGACATGATTTTGCGATGGTACCCCCTCATAAAATTTTATTGGAATATATAGAAGAACAAGGGCTTGAGGTCTGTGCAGTGGGGAAAATCAAGGATATTTATGCGGGGCGGGGTGTGACCGACTACGTGACCTCCAAAGGGAATATGGAAAGTGTTGATAAGACCTTAGCTTATATGGTAAAAGTAAAAGCGGGTTTGATCATGAGCAACCTGGTTGATTTTGATATGATTTATGGGCACCGCAATGATGTTGAAGGGTATGCGAGGGCGTTAGAAGAGTTTGATACTCGCCTGCCGGAGATCTACGCTGCCCTGCGGCCAGAAGATATGCTGATTATTACGGCCGACCATGGCTGTGATCCGACCATCCGAGGTACGGATCATACTCGGGAATATGTGCCTTTGCTTGTTTATGGACAAAATCTGAATAAGGGCGTGAACCTTGGAGTGCGCTCTTCCTTTGCGGATTTAGGGGCGACTGTCGCTGAATATCTGGGGACTGAGCAAATAGTCAATGGAAAAAGTTTTTTCACTGATATTAAGGGGGTATAAGAAATGATCTCGGAACTGGAACAGAATGCTAAATTAGAAGAAGCTCGACATTATCTTCAGAATCAGGTAGGGGTGTCACCTGAACTTGGAATAATCTTGGGTTCAGGGTTAGGCTCTTTTGCTGACCTGATCGAAGAGAAAGTCGTAATCCCTTATCATAAAATTCCTCATTTTCCGGTCTCAACGGTAGAAGGGCATGCTGGGCAATGGGTCTTCGGAAAAGTTGATGGTCGACCGGTTGTCGTCATGCAAGGACGCTTTCACTATTATGAAGGATACGCCATGCAAGAGGTGACCTTCCCGATTCGGGTTATGCAAGGACTAGGCGTCAAGGGTCTGATTGTTACCAATGCTGCTGGTGGAATAAATCCTGAATTTCGTCCTGGTGACCTTATTCTGATTAAAGACCATATTAATATGATGGGTGACAATCCGTTGCGGGGAGCAAATTTATCGAGTTTAGGACCACGTTTTCCGGACCTCAGCGAAGGGTATAATTTAGAATGGCGTCAAAAGGCATTAGCCATGATGCCAAACTATGAGATACGCCCTCAGGAAGGAGTTTATGCGGCGATGAGCGGCCCGAATTATGAAACTCCTGCCGAGATCCGTTTCTTACGAACGGTTGGTGCTGATATGGTTGGTATGAGCACCGTACCAGAAGTGCTGGTCGCGAACCACGGTGGAATGCAAGTTTTAGGTATCTCCTGCGTGACCAATATGGCGGCTGGAATCTTACCCCAAAAACTTAATCATGCAGAGGTTATGGAAACTGCAGAACGGGTTACGAAGCAGTTTGTAAGTTTTGTTCGAGGGTTGGTAAAGGAACTTTAGGAGTAATCTCTCGACGTAAATCGTACTCTCTAGTTGAGAGTTGAACTTTCTAGCAGGTAGAACGTGAAAAGTTGGAAAAGCGAGTTAAGATAGGTTAAAGTATTAGCCTTATTGTTAATTCGTAAACTGTGAATTGATATAGAGAGAGTGATTCATGATGCGTATGGTGGACCTGATTGAAAAGAAACGGGAGGGGGAAATCCTTTCTAAGGGAGAAATCGGCTTTATTATTGAGAGCTATGTCCAAGGGATCATTCCCGAGTATCAAATGTCAGCTTGGGCTATGGCCGTTTATTTCCGGGGGATGTCGCTTGAAGAAACGGCAGACCTAACCATGGCGATGGCGCAGAGTGGAGATCAGCTGGATCTATCCTCTCTTGGAGGACGATTTGTCGATAAACACAGTACAGGAGGGGTGGGGGACAAGACCACCTTACTCCTGGGGCCTATGGTTGCAGCCTGCGGAGTACCTGTGGCGAAAATGTCGGGGAGAGGTTTAGGGCATACCGGAGGAACTATTGATAAGCTATCCGCGGTGCCGGGCTTCAGGGTCGAACTTACTCGGGAGGAATTTCTGGCACAAGTGAAGAAAATCGGGTTATCCGTTATTGCTCAATCAGGGAATCTCGTCCCCGCCGATAAAAAGCTTTATGCACTTAGGGATGTCACGGCGACCGTAAGTTCAGTTCCCTTGATTGCCTCTTCAGTCATGAGCAAGAAGATCGCAGCAGGAGCGCAGGGTATCATCCTAGATGTAAAGTATGGTTCAGGTGCCTTTATGAAAACCCTTGATGAGGCTAGGGTGCTGGCTAAGACCATGGTGGGCATAGGAAATCAACTGGGACGTCAGACCATCGCGGTGTTGAGTAATATGAATCAACCCTTAGGGCGAGCCGTGGGAAATAGCCTGGAGATTCTTGAAGTGGCGGACGCACTTCAAGGAAAAGGTCCTGAGGATTTAATGGAAGTAAGTCTAGAACTGGGGGCCTGGATGCTTGTGGCTGGACAGGTCGTAACGAACGTTGAGGCTGGGAAGGAAAAGTTGCGTGCCAGCCTGACCAATGGAGCTGCGTGGAATAAATTCTTGTCATTTCTAATGGAGCAGGGGGGAGATGCGCAAACGGTAGCGGATCGTCATCTAATGGTTGCCGCATGGAATCTGCCGATTCTTGCCCAGGAATCAGGCTATGTACAAGCGTTTGATGCGCATAAAATTGGGATCTTGGCTATGACCCTTGGGGCAGGACGAGTTACTAAAGAAAGTCCAATAGATTTAGGGACAGGGGTTATGCTTGTAAAAAAAGCAGGTGAGTGGGCTGAAGCCGGAGAACCCATCTTGCAACTCTATGGCAGTTCCCAGGCAACGTTGGCAGAGGGACTTCAGTTCGCTAATCGCTTAGTTTCAGTTGGGAGCCAAGCCCCTGATTTGCCTCCTTTAATCGAGGAAGTAATACAGTAGACCGATAAGGTATTCATAAAATCCCCCTCTTCACGTATGCATAGTATGAGTGCAACTGGGGAGGGGGATTTCATTATGGTGCGGGAAAAGAAGTATTACCCTTTAGCTCAAGGGTTAACAACTCAGGACACCTATGCTGTGCTTGGGGATGACGAAAAATTTAAAAAGCATAAACACGCTTGGAAGGTTTGGCGGACATTAAAAGAGTTTGGTTGTGTGGTTTATCCTGTGGCTGGTGAAATCCAACGCCTAGAGGGGAGTAAGGTTTATCCGAATTTAGCACCACTAACTGATAAGGTAACGGTGGTGGTGGCCTGCTTGCTTCCGGAGAGACTTGGTTCGCTGGTTCATGAGGCTGTGTCGGCAGGGGTTGGTAAGATTTGGTTCCAAGAGCAAACTTGGACACCTGAACTCCAACAAGAGTGTGAAAACGTAGGAATTGAAGTCATTCGCGGGTGCGTACTGCGGCATAAAGCTTATCCGTCCAAAATAAGTCTGCGTTATTTTAGTCCTTGTTATTGGCACGGTCTAAGAGAGGTTAAGGTACCACAGAAACGTTATGGGAGGTATTAGACAGGTGAGGAAGTGTCTTAGCCCCTTTCGGTGAAGAATATTATGCCATTCTTGGCGCAATATAAGCTTGGGGTCAGGGTCAGCTTGGTAGCTTGTGGCAGCTTGGTGTGTGGCAGCTTGGTGTGTGGCAGCTTGGTGGCAGGCCTGAAATATTCCCTTTTCCCAAAAGTTCACATTCTTCAAAGGAACTTGGCCTTCGCTAAGACGACAGGCGACAGTGAACTCGTTAAGCTAAATCTGAACCTCGAGACTTTGGTGGCGTAAGTCTCCAGAGGAAACTTTCGTTGAACCCTGACGAATACTTTCGCGCCGTTGAATGGACTCTACCTCCTTCGCCACCAAGTGTTCCTTTAAGGACAGCGGCTCCGTCGATACTCTCTACCGGAGACTATCGTGAACGAAGCAGAATATAAGCACCCACTTACAAGACGCGGGTGCTTAATATTCTGGATAATTACAAGACTTGCGAAGTGCTGTATCTCTCCCATGATAGCACTGGAACAAGTGCGGTGTCTCAGGACGTGCCTAGTGTCTAATAGCTTTAGCACACAAACAGCAGATTTTAGCATCTGCTGTTTTAATATATGCCGCTATTTTCATAGGTTCTCAGCAGATGCTAAAGCGACTTCGCCACCGAAGTCTCGATGTTCAGCTTTAGCTTAACGAGTTCACTGTCGTCCTGTCGATTTACCGAGGGCCAAGTTTTTGAGTAAGAAAAGTGATTGTGAGGATTTGAAGAATGTGATGAACTCAGGAAAAGGGAATATTTCAAGCCTGACCCTAAGTTTAGCAAGCTTAAGCGAATTTCATTCGATATATATTATTTTTTTGGGAATAATAGAATCACACTATATTGAGGGGGGACAAAAGATGCAAAAATATTTCAGGATTGTTTTAACCATGCTACTTGTGCTTGGAAATATTGGTGTTGCCAAGGTGCAACCGGTGCTGGGTGTTGAGATCCAGACAGATGCGACAAGTGCCATTTTGATGGATGCAGCATCTGGTGAAATCTATTTTGAGAAAGAATCACATAAAGAATTACCACCGGCAAGTGTCACAAAGATAATGACTTTACTGGTGGCCGCTGAAGCCATAGCAACAGAGAAAGTAAAGTTGACAGACAAAGTAACCGCCAGCGAGAACGCGAGCAAGCTTGGAGGTTCACAGATCTACCTTGAACCAGGGGAGATATTTACCTTAGAACAAATGTTGATAGCCATTGCTGTCGGCTCAGCAAATGATGGTTGTGTTGCAGTTGCGGAACATATTACCGGAACCCACGAAGCCTTTGTAGAGGAGATGAACCGTAAAGCACAGGAATTAGGGTTAAAAAATACACATTTTGCTAATGCTTACGGATTACCTGCGGAGGGTCACTATACGAGTGCGTATGATCTAGCGGTCATTTCCAAAGAAGCTCTTAATTACCCCTTAATACGGAAGTTAACCAGTATTAAAGAATATGACTTGCGTGACGGCAAATTCAAGCTTTGGAATACTAACAAGTTACTATGGTGGTATCCAGGTGCTGATGGTTTTAAAACAGGATGGACAAATGAGGCTAAATATTGCTTGTCTTCGACTGTTGAGAGAAATGGGCTAAGGTTAATTTGTGTCGTAATGGGTGTACCTCAAGTTAGAGGACATTTTGCTGAATCAATGAAAATTTATAATTATGGTTTTGCAAAGTATGAGTTTAAACAATTTGCTCCAGCCAACGCCAAGCAGGGAGTTGTCAAAGTTCTCAAGGGAGTAGAAGATCAGGTTATCGTAAATACGGAAAAACCATTAGGTGCAACTGTGGAAAAAGGGAAAGATAAAAACCTCTGGGTCGAGACAAAGCTAAACCCAGAGGTCAGTGCTCCTATTCAAAAAGGACAAACGTTAGGGCAAGTTCACCTGTATCGCAATGATCAGCTTAAAGCAAGCGTTAATTTGATAGCGGATCACGCTGTGGCAAAGGCAGGTCTGGTGCAGCAGGTAGAACGTACTCTAAAAGGAGTCTTTGGGTATTAAGACGGTAGTATTTAGATTGCGAGTCCAAATTAGGAGGATCTCAGTCAGATTCTAAATCTGATACTAAATCTGATCGATCGTTAATCTTTGCTAATTCGCGGATTCTCAGCAGCGCTGCACGCTCGATACGAGAGATTTGAACTTGTGATAGATTAAGTAGACTTGCGATTTGACTTTGAGTCTTATCTTCGAAAAATCTCATCATAAGGACACGCTTCTCCCGCTCGGGTAATTTGTCCAAGACCTCGTGAAGGGCAATTTTATCAAACCAACTTGACTCAAGTCCCTTTTCTTCAGAGAGTTGATCGAGAACGTAAATGGGATCGGAGTCGTCTTGATACAGGGTATCGTAGATTGAGGTAGGACTCTGAATTGCTTCAAGAGCCGTGACGATTTCATCCCGATCAACTCCAATATTGGTGGCAATTTCTCCGATGGTGGCTTCTCTGCCAAGGGTTGCTGAAAGTTCATCCCGAGCGCGATTTACTTTATAGACAAGTTCTTTGTAAGAACGAGGAACCTTTATGGGGTGGTCATCTCGGAGAAAACGTCGGATTTCGCCGATAATCATGGGTACTGCATAGGTCGAAAATTTAACTCCATAGGTAAAGTCGAATTTATCGATAGCTTTAATTAATCCGATCGTTCCGATTTGAAAGAGATCCTCCAGTTCATAACCTCGATGTGTGAAGCGTTGAACCAAATTAAAGATAAGTTTAAGATTGCAATTGATTAACCTCTCCCGTGCTTCTGTGTCCCCTTCTTTCGCTGCATGGAGGTATTTCATCATCTCTTTATCTGACAGCAGTGGAAAGTGGGGGAGATTCATTTCGGATAATCGTTGAATCATAATATGCCGCCCCCCTAATGCGAGGAGATGGGCGTTTGTTTAAATTGCTTTATCATGGTCACGGTAGTTCCCTCTTCAAGCACAGATTCTACTTGAAGTTCGTCCATAAACGATTGCATGAAGACAAAGCCTAGACCCATACGCTCTGGATCAGTACTGAAAGCAGGTTGCATAGCCTGCTCGACATCAGAGATGCCACACCCACGGTCTTTAACAACGATTCTGAGGGTAGTGCCGGTGATGTCTAGATCCAAGTAGACTAGGTTGTTGGGAATGTTATGGTAGCCGTGAATAATTGCGTTAGAAACCGCTTCTGAAACAGCGACTTTTAGTTCTTCGATGTCGTTCAATGGAAGATCCAGTTGTGCTCCTACTGAAGCAATAAGTAAACGAGCAATGCCTACATTCTCGGCGATACTTGAAAATGTAAGGTTTATTTGGTTCGATTTCATCTTAGGCTCCCCTTCCTTCCTCATATGCGTGTGCCTCATCCAAATAGAAGTTGATAATTTTAGGCAGACCAGACAATTCCATGATCTTATAAATGTGAGGGGGTACGTTTGTGATTTTGAGTTTACCTCCTAAGGCAATTAGTTTCTTGTATCTACCTAATATAACGCCCAGACCTGAACTGTCAACAAACTGGACATTTTGAAGGTTTAGAATGACTGTGCGAATTCCTCTCTTATCTATTTCACTGTCAATGGTTTGTCGTAGCATAGTCGCTGTGTGCATATCCAGTTCGCCATCTAAGCGCAAGAATAGAGTTAGGCGCTCTATTTTTTTTTCAACATTCAAGACCATTCCCCCTAACTATTAGCAATACTAATGAATTCGCCGTAATCCATAATTTTCCTGCTTAATTAAATAGTATTCTATGAAAAGCTGTGTCGAATATGTGGTTTTCATCGCCTCGTATAATTTTGGTCATTCAGATAATAATAGAGATTATCTGTCACTTGTAGAAAGGAGGAAAAACATTGGCTAATCAATCTTTTCGTGAGCCCACCCTCGCGGTAACCCCTGAAAAATATAAAATATTAGCGCAGCAATACACTCCCAAGCCCACGACAGTTAAAAATGTTAGCAGGGCCTTTGTGGTTGGCGGAATTATTTGTGCAATTGGCCAAGTCGTCATTAATTTTTTTGTGAGTGTTGGGTTGCCCCGTATGGAAGCATCAACCGCGGCAACAGCAACGATGATCTTCTTAGGAGCGCTGTTAACAGGCTTGGGGATTTATGACGAGATTGGTAAGTTTGGAGGTGCTGGTTCGATCGTTCCAGTTACTGGGTTTGCTAATTCCATTGTTGCACCTGCTATGGAATTTAAGCGTGAAGGCTACGTGTTAGGGGTTGGAGCAAAGCTATTTACGGTTGCCGGACCTGTGCTTGTTTATGGAATTGCCACATCGATTGTGGTAGGTCTAGTGTACTTTATGATTGCTTAGCATTGAGCTGACAAATTAGCATAATTGTAAACTGAGTACTTTAGGTAGGAATGGGGATGGTTAGGTATGGATTTGAAGCGAGCAGGAAATCAAACCGTGGTGTTTGCCAATCCACCGGTTATTTTATCATCATATTCCGTAGTGGGACCTAAAGAGGGACAAGGCCCATTAGGTAAAACGTTTAGTAAGGTATGGAAAGACCAGCTGGGTGGTGCAAAATCTTGGGAGGTTGCGGAGAGTCTCATGCTTCAGGAGGCTATGCAAGGGGCCATAGATCAGGCGGGTATTCCTAAAGACCATATTGACTACATGTTAGCCGGAGACTTACTTAATCAAATCATTTCCTCGAATTTTGCTGCGCGCCAGATGACGCTTCCCTTTATCGGACTATACGGAGCATGCTCGACCATGGCCTTGGGCCTGGCCGTGGGCAGTATGTTGATTGACGGAGGATTCGCCAAGCATATTTTAGTGGGAGTATCAAGTCATCATGATACAGCTGAGCGGCAATTTCGGGCCCCGACTGAGCAAGGCACCCAAAGGGCAATGAGCGCTCAGTGGACGGTTACAGGCGCAGGGAGTGTGCTTCTTGGGCGGAGTGGAGAGGGGCCGCGGATCACATCTGCCACGATTGGAAGGGTAGTCGACTTCGCTGAAACGGATGTCAATAACATGGGTTCAGCCATGGCCCCAGCGGTCGCGGATACGATTCTGAATCATTTCCATGACTTACAGCGGCAAGCCGTGGACTACGATTTAATTGCTTCCGGGGATCTAGGAGCGATTGGCTTAGCGCTTGCTACAGAAGTGCTAAAGCAAAGTGGTATCGATATGGGTACAACATTCACAGACTGTGGAGTTATGGTTTTTGATGCTAGCCAAGATGTCCATTCGGGAGCTAGTGGATGTGGCTGCTCGTCTGTGGTTTTCGCTGGGAATATAATGAGTCGCTTGAAACTCGGAGAATTAAAGCGAGTTATGCTTGTGGGGAGTGGCGCCTTGCATAGTTCCACCTCTGCGCTACAAGGAGAATCCATTCCGGGAATTGGGCATGCTGTTGTCATTGAGGCTCGAAAGGAGTAAAAACTATGTTTGAGATGATTATTCCAGCCTTCATTGTTGGTGGGATAATTTGTGTAATTGGACAACTCCTCATGGACTTTACAAAACCTGCCTTTACTCCAGCCCATGTCCTTGTTGCCTTTGTTACGGGTGGAGCAATCCTAGGGGCTTTAGGTCTGTACGAACCTCTTATAAAGCTAGGTGGGGCTGGAGCTTCGATCCCCTTATCTGGTTTTGGGTATAGTCTTGCCAAAGGGGCTATGGAGGCGGTTGAAAAACGTGGAGTCATGGGGGCTTTTTCGGGTGGTGTCGAAGCAACGGCGGTAGGGATTGCAACGGCGGTGTTTTTCGGGTACCTGATGTCGGTAGCGTTTAAACCTAAGGGATAACTCGATATTCGATGTTCGATGTTCGATATTCGTTGTACGAACCACGGATTACGAACCACGGATTATTAACCACAGCAGTGATCTTCGAATTCGAACTACGAACTACGAAAATCGAACCACGAAAAGGGTGTGAGTCTAATGGATAATAATTCAAGCGAAAAGAATATTTCGGTAAGCAAGAATTATCAAGAAAATGTGGATTACCTTAATAAGGAATTAGGGGTTCCTGATTGTTTTGATATAGTTCTTCGGGAGATGTCTATTGGCGGTAAACGAGTCGCCATTTATTGCGTCAATGGGATGGTTGACTCGACAGTGGTCAGTTTAATTCTCGACGCACTTATAGAACTAGAACGTTCGGATTTAATTGTTAACGCTCTAGATAAATTGGTTAAAGGACGAATCATTAATTTACAAGTTTCTGAAGTTCAAACCATGGATAAGGTGTTCTACTTTGTTTTATCAGGTCCGATGGCGATTTTTGTCGAGGGTCAAGATAAAGCTATTATTGTGGATGTCCGTTCCTATCCTGGTCGACAGCCACAGGAACCAGATATTGAGCGTGTGACCCGTGGATCTCGTGATGGATTTACAGAGGGCCTCGTTATAAACACCGCTTTAATTCGCAGGCGTTTGCGTGATCCAAAACTGCGTATGAAATTAGTTCAGGTAGGAGGTCGATCTAAGACTGATGTCTGTATTGCCTATATCGAAGATATCACTAATCTTGATATGGTCGATAAGATCCATAAAGATATTCAAGGGATCAAAATAGACGGGATTCCAATGGCGGAAAAAAGTGTTGAAGAATTTATTCTCGGTAGTAAGTTTTGGAATCCTTATCCTCGGGTACGCTATACTGAACGACCAGATGTGGCGGCCATTCATTTACTGGAAGGGTATGTAGTGATCCTAGTCGATACTTCTCCATCAGTGATGATTGCACCATCGACCTTTTGGAGTCATGTCCAGCATGCGGAAGAATATCGTCAGGAACCGATTGTGGGGGCATATCTGCGTTGGATCCGCTTTGGTGGGATTTTTGCCGCCCTCTTTCTTCTTCCTCTTTGGTTGGGCGCAGCCCTTAACCCGCAATTACTACCGGAATGGCTTGAGTTTATCGGCGTAACTAAACCTGCCAAGGTTTCCTTACTGGTACAAGTCTTAATAGCTGAGTTTGGGGTAGATCTCTTGAGGCTGGGCACAATCCATACCCCAGGTCCATTAGGCACGGCTTTAGGTTTGATTGCCGCGTTTATGCTAGGTGACATTGCGGTTAAGGTGGGATTGTTTACTCCGGAAGTGGTTATGTATATTGCCATTGTTTCGGTAGGGACATTTGCTACGCCCAGCTATGAGCTTGGGTTAGCGAATCGATTAGCGCGCTTGTTTATGGTTATAATGACGGGCCTCTTCAATTTTTGGGGGTTTTGGATCGGTGCGGCCTCAGTATTCTTTCTCCTATGGCGGACAAAGTCGTTTGGCGTGCCCTACCTCTGGCCACTCTTACCTTTCGATTTTAAGGCCATGAAAGGTATTCTCGTGCGCTCTCCAGTACCTATCAAAAATCAACGACCAAGTATTTTAAAAACACAAGACCGAGACCGTCAACCTTAATCGAGGTGCGACGGTCATGGAGGACCTAGTGTCGCTGGAGCCAAGACTCGAACAGGACGTTCGAGATTAGAGCGCCGCCATG
>LADV01000079.1 GCA_000961805.1 Peptococcaceae bacterium BRH_c23
GATCTTGCGTATGAACAAATACGAAGCCATCGCTCAGCGTATTCATCTTCAATACCACTTACAGGGTCTGACTGCCCAAGAGACTGCAACGTATATTCGCCACCAAATGAAGCAAGCTGGAGTTACTACCCCTGTTTTCACGGATAGTGCAATCGGACTTATCCACTCAGAGACAAAGGGAATTCCTCGACTCATTAACACGATTTGTACTCATGCCCTGTATGAGGCTAAGCGAACAGGAAGTGAGGTCATTGAGGACGCTCACATTGGGCGTATTTTAGCGGATACTGAACGGCAACGTGGTACTGCTATGTAAAGGTTATCCACATTATCCCCAATATACACATTGATTAGCATGTGCGTGTTGGGGATTTTTCTTAATTTGCATGTGTTGTCGTTGCAATTCTACAGATCTTGGCATGTTGTCAGTACACTTCTTCCGCCATTGGCAGTGAGATTTACGCCGTCATTTTAGGTGAGAAGCGACAACAAACCTAGAAAAAGCATGGTTAAAAGCGTTGCTTAGCCAACCAGGAATAGAAATGACTTTAAGTGACGAGACTTTGGCCCAACTACAAACCATTCTTCGTGACATTGATACACCGATTAAAAAAGATTATCTGGAAATGACAAATATCATTCAGCTGCCGGAGATTTCTCAGCCGGATATATACCAAGATAATTTTAGATTGCTCTTAGAAGCGTTAATTCAAGAAAAGCCTATTCGCTATGATAACCAAGATAGAAAAGGGTATGTTCATAAGAATAAACTGGCCATGCCGGTTAGCCTTGAATATTCAATAAGAGACGGTAGATTTCGAATATCTATGTTTTCCCTTGATGATAACAGGCCGATTATGGCCAACCTTTTTACACTGTCAAACCTAAGGATCGTTAACGAGAAGGTCCCCATAGATAGAGAAACCGCGAGGGCATTACTTTTCGAAAAATACTCCCAAGAGCCCATAGTCTTAGAAGTTACGGACAAAAAGGGAGCGATGGAGAGAAGTTTTATGTGCTTTTCCGGTATGGAGAGATCAGCAAAACATTTAGGAAATAATAAATACGAGTTACAACTTCATTACTACCTATTTGAAGAAGAAAATTTAATACGGAGTATTATTTCTTTAGGACCCTATGTCAAAGTAACATCCCCTCAAAGAATCGCTGATGAAATAATAAGCCGAGTAAGAAAATCATTAGAGTTTGCAACAAGATGAATGTTGCAAACTTTTTGTCTTTTGACCGGCAAATTATCCCGGTATACTAAAAATGTTCCTAATTCCTTTACATAGATTTCAGTATAATCTTACGGTGCCTGACTTCTTAAGATTTAGGTATGCCGGTATCGGAATGTGGAGCTCAAGAACCGAGGAACGGAGGTTCGATTCCTCCATTACCGTAAGGTAATTAGCTCAGTGGTAGAGCCTTCGGCAAGGGGTTCGAATCCCCATCAGATTTAAGGATCTGAAGCTATGGTTAGCTCTCAATGGTCACCTGAAGATTGAATCTTTAGAGAGAATCCCATGTTTAGGCAGTACATCTGCAGAGACACCGGGACTTAAGCCATGAAGTGCGCGGATACCGGATAAAGCGAACCTAAACTTGTCTGAAGTAGTTCACGCCAAGGCTATGTCTGAGGCATAAACAATTAATCATGACCAAGATAGGTAACTCTGTCCTTAAGCAGTACTCCGCTAAGGTTCCGCAGGGATTCTCGAAAAAGATTCAGCAAAAATTGTTAAGAAAAGGATGGATTAAAATGAAGGTAAGCATTAAGAATGATGAAAGAGGTTTATTATTCAAAGACGGTAACTATACAAAATGCTTAAAACCTGGGAAACATTACCTTAATCCATTGCTTAAATATCAGGTTGTGACATCAGATGTTAATAATACCTTCGAGACGAACGGTAAAAACATCAATCTGTTTCTTGGAGATCATGAACTTTTGCAGGAACTCACAGTAATCGATATCCAGGACTATGAGATTGCTATCCATTTTGAAGATAAGAAGCTTACTGAGGTGCTAAAGCCAGGAAAATATGCATTCTGGAACGTCATGAAAAAGCATGAGTTTATCATCATAGATATACGAAATCCCCAAGTCCAAGGGGATATAGATCCTTCAGTCTACAGTAGCCCGAAGCTGGCCGGTTTTTTGAGTTACTGTGAAGTTGCAAGCTATGAAAAAGGGATTCTCTATTACGACAATATAATTCAAAGGATATTGGAACCCGGCAGATATTACTTCTGGAAGAGTCCAATACATATTGCCGTGAAAAATGTAGATCTAAGACAGCAGCAGATAGATATGACGGGTCAAGAAATTATGACGGAAGACAAGATCACCTTAAGATTGAATTTTGTCTGTCAGTACAAAATTATCGATCCACTAAAAGTCATTGAAGTAAAGTCCTTTGAGGAACAGCTTTATATCATTTTACAGCTCATCTTAAGAGAATATATAGGATCATTAAAGTTAGACGATCTTCTTTTAAAAAAGCAAGAAGTAGGGAACTACATCCTTGAAAAATTCCAAGAGAAAAGCTCCGGTTTTGGTGTGGACTTTATTTTTGTTGGGGTGAAAGATATTATTCTGCCAGGGGATATTAAAGAAATTCTCAATACCGTGTTGATTGCGGAAAAGAAGGCTCAAGCCAACGTCATCACCCGCAGAGAGGAAGTTGCTTCCACCAGAAGCCTCTTAAATACGGCAAAGCTGATGGAGGAAAACCAGACTCTTTATCGGTTAAAGGAACTGGAGTTCTTAGAAAAAATCTGTGATAAGATCGGAAATATATCCCTTACAGGTGGAGGCAGCTTGCTTGAACAGCTGAACAATTTGCTCTCGGCTAAGTCAACGAATTAAGATGAGGGCTCGTTAAAAATCTCTCCGAAGAACCAATGGCTGGTAGGAGAGATTTCCTTCCTTCGGGAGGGGAATCGAGAAAAGAAGGTGATTTAATGAGGGAATATCTTGATAAATACTCTGCACATCAGACTCTAATCAAACCCCTAAAAATGTTCGGATTTCCGAAAGTTAAAGATAAACTAGCTGCCTTGCATTGGTTAAGCAAAGATATCGATCCAAAGGATATTGAATACGTCTTTCCTCTAATTTTCGTAAAAAATACAACGCTTGCTTTAACTGCTGCCCAAATAACTGCAGGAATCATGAGTAAAATTGGGGGTAAGGACTGGAGCCGCATCTACGATCAGGTTAAATACACTAGGATAGATGAGAAAAGCCTGGTTAGCCTTTTAGAGTTTGAGACCGATATCTCCGTTCACCTGTTAGGTATTGCGTCACTCAACAGTAATGGCTATGTTCGGGAGAAGGCTTTGAAATTAATATCTGGTGTAAAAAGCCCAAGCGCTGTTCCATATATTCTTTTAAGGCTCAATGATTGGGTTGTATCTGTAAGAAATCTGGCGGAACATATTATTAAAAACATGTTCATTCCTGACAACATAGATCTTTTTATCAATCACTTTGATTTGATTAATAAATTACAAGACTCGGTTCGGGTGGATCTTAACCAAATAAAAATGCAAGTTGAAGATTTTCTCAAAGATGATTCCTTTAAAGATATAGTTAAGAGGAAGCTAAAACATCCTCAGGTTAAGACACGGCTGTTTTGCTATCAGCTATTGAAGGATAGGATTGTCAATGATGAAACCATCATAATCTCTGCTCTTCAAGATAAATCATTTGAAGTTAGGATGTGGCTTGTGGGAGCAATAAAATCTCTTGAACCTCAAGCCCGAGATGCGATTATTGAAAAATTGCTTCAGGACAAATCCTCTAAAGTTAAAACGGCAGTACTAAGGGAACATGAAGATGTTGTCTGCCTGAATTTTAGGGGAATTATAGAGATGCTTTTGGTAGATGAGTCTGCTTCCGTGCGAGATGACGCTAGATTTATCGTAAAAAAGCATTCAATGGTCACAGATATTCCAGAATTCTATAGACTCAAAATTCTAAAGAACCCTTTACCGGGAGCCATTGTTGGGCTAGGGGAAACAGGTGGCCAAAGAGACTTTGATATTGTTTGTGGTTTCAAAACAAATGAAGAACCTAAAATGAGACTAGCTTCCCTGATAGCGATGTGGCAACTATCGAAAGTGGATACCGTTGGTTTTGTATTGGACGCTTTAAATTCTGATCTGCCAAAGATTAAAAAAACAGCAAAACGTCTTCTCAAAAAAGCAAAAATGCCAGAAATACTTTCTGTAATGAAAGAGAAATTGAAGAGCGAAGATCTTAATACACGAATTTTTGCACTTCAAATAATTTATAGTTACGGAGGGTGGCAGGCTCTTCTAGCTATTCTTTATGCCATCTCCAGAGAGCAAGAGCCGGTTTTGAGTGAAGCAAGAAATATATTAAATAATTGGTTGCCTAAATCTACAAGTTTATACTCTAAGCCAGACAGAGATACAGAGAAAGAGATTATCAATCTTGATGAGACTATCCGCCTAAAAGGATTAATCAGCGAGAATGTCATAAAAGAATTACAATTTGTTCTTGCCACTAGAAGATAGTAATTCTACAATTGAGATTTTCTTTTCAAAAGTCAAGGAGGTTCCGGAAATGTGGATGCAAATTAGCTCAGGGAAAGGTCCTGATGAATGTGAACTGGCAGTAGGTCTTTTCCTGAAAACAATATTGAATGAAAATAAAACTACAAGAGTCATTGATTCAGTACCCGGACACTATAACGGTACCTATAAATCTATTCTTCTATCCATCGATCCGAAGGAATTTAAGGGTGATACTGACAGCACGAAAGGTACAATCCTCTGGATTTGCCCAAGTCCATACAGGCCTAATCATCGAAGAAAGAATTGGTTTATTAATATTGAAGTATATCAGTCGGCTGAAAGGTTCCACTTTACAGAAAAAGATGTAAAGATTGTCGCCATGAGAAGTTCCGGACCGGGTGGCCAAAATGTAAATAAAGTGGAAACGGCAGTCAGAGCAGTTCACATACCTACTGGGTTAACGGTTACAGCAGATGAGGAACGATCACAATATATGAATAAAAAGCTGGCACTTGCCCGCTTGGCAAACCTTATTGAGGCGAAAAATGAAGATAATAACAGTAGCCATAAAGAATCTATGTGGAGGCAGCACAACCTGCTTACCAGAGGAAACCCAATGAGAATTTATGAAGGCAAGGAGTTTAAACTAATATAAATACTGGATAATTGATGAAGCTAGGTATGACTATGTTATTTAATATAGGAATGGAACGGTGGATAAAAATGATGCAAATAGAAGGGAAATATAATATGGCGAAGGTGTATACGGATATTCTGGAAGAAGGGGCTGCTTCACAGATTGAAACCCTTTGTAATCAGGATTTTGTAAAAGAAAGCAAAATTAGGGTCATGCCGGATGTGCACGCCGGAGCTGGTTGCACAATTGGAACCACGATGACCATTACGAATAAAGTAGTCCCTAACTTAGTGGGGGTAGATATCGGTTGCGGTATGGAAACTATCTCAATCAGCAACAAACGATTGGAACTGCAAAAGCTGGATAAGTTGATTTATGAGAATATACCGTCAGGTTTTGAGGTGCGGAAGACACCCCATCGGTATAACGAACAAATTGATTTAACAGGGCTTCGTTGTCCTAAAGCAGTGCAATTGGACAGAGCAGAAAAAAGTATTGGGACATTGGGTGGTGGCAATCATTTTATTGAGGTTAATAAGGATGAGGCGGGCAGCTTATATGTTGTAGTTCATTCAGGGAGCCGACACTTAGGACTTGAGGTGGCAAAATATTATCAAGACGCTGGGTATAAGCAGATAAACCATAATGACAAATCAGATATGGAGGCACTCGTTGTCCGTTTAAAGTCTGAAGGCCGTGATAAGGAAATCCAGAATGCCTTGAAGGAATTTAAAAATCAGGTGCTGACCGAAATTCCGTTTCCTCTCGCCTATGTAACCGGGAGCCTGTTTGAGGACTATATTCATGATATGAAAATAGTCCAGCAGTTCGCAGTGCTCAACCGTAAAGCCATGATTACTGAGATCGTAAAAGGAATGAAATTAGACGTAGTGGAGCAGTTCACTACGACTCATAATTACATTGACACCGACACAATGATCTTACGGAAAGGCGCAGTGTCCGCAAAGAAAGGGGAAAAGCTTTTAATTCCCATCAATATGAGGGATGGTAGCCTCATCTGTGTTGGCAAAGGCAATGAGGATTGGAACTGTTCTGCTCCCCATGGTGCAGGCAGGCTCATGAGCAGGACCAAGGCCAAACAAAGTTTTACCGTTTCAGACTTTAAAAAACAGATGAAGGAGGTCTATACGACTTCTGTCAGTAAAGAAACCTTGGATGAGTGTCCAATGGCTTATAAGACAATGGATGACATCGTAAAGCATATTGGTCCGACAGCGGATATTATGAAAGTTATTCAGCCGATTTATAACTTTAAGGCGGGAGAAAAGTAAGAAGAAAGATATTCAGAAAATCATTTATATCTGTATTGTGATAGATACATGCAAGCTGTGTGGAGATGTATACAAACCTCCTTTTAGACATAATAAAAAGCACCCAAAATTGAGTGCTTATATGCTATAATTTATTTGTAACAGAAAAAGGCTTGCAGGGCGGTCGGCATTCCTCCGAAGGGAGGTGATGCCGTGGAAGTATACCAGACTTTGATGCTGATGATTTCATTTGCAACATTGGTAGTGTTAATACTTTCATTCCATAAACGGAAATAGACCGCCTCACAGCAAAGGTTCGGTCTATTCCGCACTTTTGAAGCCGTCCGCTCTTTAAGCGGCTGTTATATTGGAGTCATGCGAGTAACATGACTCCTCTTTGATTATAGTATACCACTGTTGATTCAAAATATCACTATTGATAGTGTTAGACAATACTTATAAAATTTGAAGCTAGATCATTGGCTAAGTACAAATCAGGCGTGGAGACCATAGAAAGTCCGGGACTGATTTCTTACGTGAAATAAGCGGCCAGCCCGATAATCGTATAATTGTACGATTATTGGATTGGCCGCTTATTTCACGGTATACAAATCCAGCAATTGAGAAGGCTCGTATTGTTGTCAAATCAGAAGCTTCTGAAAGTAGACTCGTTTTTATGCCTCTTAAATATGAGCCATTAAAATGATAATTCTAGTATTATAATCTAGGGCTACCGGTATTGTTGATAAAATTTAGCCGAATAAGACAGTAATCTTAATTAATTATCAGTTGGAAGGTAGATTGCATAATGAATTTTACGCCTTCCAATTATTTTATAAATGATAATAAATTCGTTCATAATATGAGAGAAGAAGCTAAGGGGATGGGATACCACTACAGCATCAAGGTAATTGGCTTCTTTGAGTAGCTTTTGTAATTCCAAACAGATCTCAAGGTTTTGTGGGCCTTCCACAATTTCGGTAAATAGTTTTATTTGTGTCTCTAGATTCCAATTTTTTAAGATATATTGCCTACAATTCTTAACTTGCATGATGACATCATTCTCGTTGGCCGATCTAGCGCAAATTGCTACCAGCATTATTATTCTTCCTTTATATTAGGTTTAATTGCCCGAAATGTAGAATCTTATCATGATATTAACAGTATAAGACAAAATACAGCTAATAGCAATATAATATAACGCTTATAGCGTGTTAATTAAGCATAAGCTAACCTTTATAGTTACTATTAAAGGGGTTGTGGTTAGTGGATTACGGCATAATTGGAGAACGAATAAAACAGGAACGATTAGATAAAGGATTGACTCAGGAAGTGCTAGCTGAAAAAGCGAATATTTCCGCCTCATTTCTTGGGCAAATTGAGCGGGGAGAACGAAAATTAAGCCTTGTAACTTTAATTGAAATTGCTAAAGTTTTAGGGGCCAGTTTAGATTACTTGGTTAGTGATTCCTCACCGAGAGAAAATCCAGAACTTGATGAATTGATTTACCTACTGCGCGATCACAGCCGGCAAGAAATAAGAATGATAACAGATATTTCTAAAACGGTTTTTAAATATTGTGATGTTAAATAAGCGTTCGTATAAAAAATTAATCAAATACAAATCAGGCCCGAATACCCATAAAAGTCCAGAACTGATTACTTAAGCGAAATAAGCGGCCTGTGCAATCGTAC
>LADV01000044.1 GCA_000961805.1 Peptococcaceae bacterium BRH_c23
AGTAAAACGAAACGAGGTAATAAAGCTTTAAAAGGTGTTTTATGCGAATGTGCATGGGCTGCATCTGTTACAAGAAATACACGATTATCAGCAACCTATTGGCGTTTGGTAAAACGTTTAGGCAAAAACAAAGCCATAGTAGCTGTAGCTCACTTAATTCTTAGAATAGCCTATCAAATTTTACAAACTAAAACCCCATATCAAGAACTTGGTACACAGTTTATCGAAAATCAGGAGAAGAAGAAAGAACAACGTTTGATTAAGGCACTAGAATCAAAAGGATACCAAATAGTTAAAGCATCATAACCTCCGTGCGTAGCTATAACAGTGTTCTCGGGCATGTTATTGTCTTTTTAGGGGTAGGTGATTTGGAAACAAAGATTTAGAGGGTTTTGAGGGTTTTAATGTTCACTGAAATAACAGTTTGAAATGACAGCGCGTAGATTCATTTTCGTAAGAAAACTTGGCTGGCGCCAAGCCTTGGCGAGGCGGCCGCCTTAGTTGCACTTATGCTTAGAAAGTATATAACGCAAGTTTGTACTTTCTGATAGTGCAAAAAAATCTTTTCTAAGAGAAAGAACACAAAAGTTTCACAAATTCTTAAGGAAGACTCCTTGTTTTTACTGTATAATAAAAATAATGTTGGATCTCTGATAGGAGTTGGCTAAATCATGAATTGCCCATTATGTAAAGCGCGTGAGGTCGGCCGTATTGGCCGTGAACGTTATTATTGCAGAGAATGTTGTCATGAGTGGACAAAGGGAGACGGAGTGGTAAACATATATGAAGTCTTGTCGGATGGGTCGGTGGAACGATTAGAAACATCAGCCGAGCCTCGATCAGTTTCGTCACCTCAGCGGGTTGCCCGTCGACGCGCCGGGTAAGTATGGATTGACAGAATATTCAATAGTTTAGCTATATGGATAAGCACTAAAGAGAGCAGAATAATGGCTCTCTTTAGTGCTTATATGAGTTTAATATCAGATATTCGATAGTTTTGCAGGATTCCCACGATATATAGAGAAATATCATATTAAGAAAGTTTTCAAATAGTGGGGGGAGAAGTATCATGACTGAACTTCAGCGAGATCTTAACTTTCAATGGACGGGTGAAGCTGTAGAATGTGAGAGCGGGATCCATTGGGGCATTGCAGAACAAGCCAATGGAATGGTAGCAATAATCGTAAACTCCCCTGGCGGAATTTTGACGGGTAAACAGGTGAGTGTTCTTGCTCAGATTATTGGCGAGGATGGGGTCCTGAAGAACACCCGTCGCATGACATCTCTACTGCTTATCCCTAAAGAGAAAGTCGAGGCCGCCTTGGATCAACTTCAAACGGTCGGACTCCGTGTGGCAAACTTACACAAAAGTGTTCGAAATATCGCAGCCTGCCCAGGGAAGGGATTTTCCCCCAACTCTCGTGGAGATACTTTAGAACTGGCCAAAATAATCGATGAAGCTTTTTACGCTACAATACTGCCGTGGGATTTTAAAATCGGAATTTCAGGTTGTCCGCGCAATTGTACGGGTGTACAGTGCCATGATCTTGGACTAATGGCAGAACCACGTGGTAAATATTCCCTTTGGATAGGTGGGACAGAGTCGGGAATGAATCCAAAACATGGAGCATTAGTGCGTAAGGGGATCCCCAGAGATCAAGTAGTTCCTGTTGTGAAGCGGATTCTAGAGACCTATGTAGCAAGTGCGGAGGAATTAGGAGAAGACCTAGGCACGAGGGCCCGACTTTATCATGTCATAGAAAAAACAGGATTTGAGCGTTTCAAGCAGGCTGTAGAGGAACTCTTGGACAATACTTCCGCTAAGTAGAAAGAGAAGTTTATCCGATAGATAAATAGAACCTATATTAAAAACCGTTAGAAAGAGGTAGAGAAATGGCAGCACAAGGATTCAGTAAACTTAGTGCCTATAAGGCATTCTCAAAAATGGATAAAGCTTGTGCACAGGGGTGTAAATGTTCTGCCCTGTGTCAATTGTTCATGGCCAAGGAATTTCTCAGTTTGTCTGCGCAGACGGGCGAGAAATTTACAGATAAAATTCCGGAGGATATTCTCGATATGTTCCGGAGTGTACCGCTTATATCAGAACGATATAAAAGCATGGAACTTCAAGAAGCTTACTTCGAGGTACAAAGCATTTGTGATAATTGTGCAACGGATGAGCACGATTCCTATTGTACAGTCAATGTGGTGCTGACTGCTTTAGGGATTCTGCTGGAGGGCAAAGACTATGTCTCAGATAAAGATCAGGAACTTGCAAATTAAGATAGTTGTTTAGAGTTAGATTTGCTGAGAGAGGATGAGTGTTTTGAGTCGATTACATCAGTTTAGCTTAGACGAGTCTGTTCGATTATTGAGGATGGATACGGAGCAATTGGCCGTACTTAAAGAGATTAGATTTATTATTGAGCGCGATTCAGATGAAATAATCCGGAACTTCTATGCCCATGTGACGACTTTCCCAGATCTTAAGGCTATTATTGACCGATTTTCCTCAGTGGAGAATTTGAAAATTACCATGAAGAAATATTTACTGTCACTCTTCCCGGATAAGATCAATGAGGAATTCATGCAGTGGCGCATCACCATCGGAGAGGTACATAATCGGATTAATCTACCACCGTTTTACTATTTGAGTGCCAATCAGTTTCTTAATGACGAGATTGTGCCAAGAATTTTCAAACACTATCGTAAAAAAGTTGACCTAGCTATCTATGCCAGTTCAGCTATTCAGAAAATCTTGAATTTCGATCAGCAAGTTGTTATGGCAAGCTATATCCAGTCCTATATGATTGAAATAGACAAGAAGGCCGAATTAGAGAACGCCCTAAGCGAAATAGATAGTTTGCAACGAAGTGTGAGCGAAGCTAGTCAAGCGCTAGCAGCAACTTCTGAGGAAACGGCAGCTTCTGCGGCGGAGATGAATGAGGCGACTGCACAGATTTCAGGTAATGCCTCTGAAGCAGCCGAATTCTCTCAGCAAGTGGATACTTTGGCGCAAGAAGGTGTTCGGAAGATTCAAATGATATCAGATACAATTTTGCGTTTAGCAACCATGACGTCTGAGATGCAGGGCAAAATGACCGAACTTGATAAAAGCTCTGCGCGCATTGCGTCTGTCACCGATGTGATCAAGGAAATCGCTTCTCAAACCAATCTCTTAGCGTTAAATGCTGCTATTGAAGCGGCACGAGCTGGAGACAGCGGTCGAGGCTTTGGAGTTGTCGCAGAGGAAGTCAAGAAGCTCGCTAACCATTCCGAACAGTCCGTCAAAGAGATCAGCGCTCTGATTACAATTACAAAACAGAATACCGTCGCGGTGAACCAATCGATTGCTCAAACAACAGAGGCCATGCACGGCGCTGCAGCGGAGGCCGGGGAAGTAGTCAGCCGCTTTGGAGAAATCATGTCCGCGATTGATGCGAGTATCAAGCAAGTTCAAGGAATCGCCCAACAGATCGATGCCTTATCCTTGACCGCAAGTCAGATTGGAGCGGCATCTGAGGATGTAGCCAACTCAGCAACCTCTTTAGCGCAAATGGGGTTACGAAATTAAGAGAGACTTGTATGACACAGCGCTCGGTCTTACGACGCAGAGCAAACTAACCGTTCGAGCTCCTACTATGTAGAGCGGGGTCCCCGCCAAACTCGCCATCCTTGGCTCGGTTGGCGGCAGTGCACATCCTTGTGCACTGCCCCGTATCTGGGGTCGGTCGCTTGAACGGAAGTTTGCTAGTCTGCTTACGTAAAGACGTCGCGCTCGTGTCATACTGCGTCCCGGGCTTAGGGTCGAGGAACGGAAGGACGAGGAACGGAAGAACGAAGAACGGAAGAACGAAGAATAAAAAACGCGGAACGAAGAACGAAAGGCTTGGGAGACGGCACATTTTATGTGCACCGTCTATGGAAGTCGATAGTCGTGCAAGTTGGGGATGGTTCTTGACTTGCATGTGTGCACTGCCCCGTGTCTGGGGTCGGTCGCTTGAACGGAAGTTTGCTAGTCTGCTTACGTAAAGACGTCGCGCTCGTGTCATACTGCGTTCCAGGCTTGGGCAGCGGAACGGATGGACGAAGAACGAGGGAATAAGAACGAAAGAACGAAGGGCTTGGGCTGACGGCACATTGCATGTGCACCGTCTATGGATGACGTAATCGGGGCAAATATGAATTGCACTTAAGAATAAACTGGTAAACTTGGAACAAACAAAGCATAGAGAGATTTAAGGAGTATCTAAAATTAAAGGAGCGTATTATGACTGAAGATGCCTTTTACATCCGTCGGATGTGGAGCTTCTCCCGTGCGCTTGATCTCGGTTTGGTGGACGAAGAAATCGAAAGCGGTTTACAGTTTGCCTTAGGGCGACGGCACGGAGAACGTGTTGCCTATATTGCGATGCGCTTGGGCAGGAGCCTTAAACTTAGTAAAAAAGCATTGGTCCATGTTACGGTAGCTGGGTTAGTACACGATATTGGCGCTCTCGGTTGCTTCCGAGACTATAATGGGGATTCTCGTATCTTACAAGAACATTGCCTTATGGGAGCGGCAATGGTAGAGCGCTTTCCATCGGGAGAGATTCTTGTACCAGCGATCAAATACCACCATGAGACTCCAAATCCTGAGTTCAGTGCCTTGCGTGTATCACCCGAAGAAGTCCCGTTGATGGCTCGAATTTTGTCTTTAGCGGATCAGATTGATCTTCGATTAAAGCGGAGACTATCTAAGCGTCGAGAGCGGGAGGAGATCCTAGAATGGGTCTCCATGGAGACTGGGTCGTTGTTTTATCCCGAGGTAGCCGCTGCATTTGAAGAGGTTGCACGAAAAGAGGCGTTTTGGCTAGACATTGAACAAGATGATCTACTCCAGATTGCTTTAGGGCTCTTATTCGGTCAGTGGCAACTTCCGGCGACGCGGGAATTAGAACTTGGATTTACTGACGACTTAGCGGACACGTTTGCTGATCTGATCGACCAAAAAAGTAAGTTTACGGCTCGTCATTCCCGATCAGTAGCGGAAACTGTGAAGCAATTGGCTAGAGGATTTGGTTGGGAAAAGGAACAGCTTCATGAAATCTACATAGCTGGTTTGCTTCATGACCTAGGAAAGCTCGCAATACCGAAGAAGATTCTCGATAAACCAGGCGCACTTGATTCTTTTGAGATTGAAGTAATCCGAACTCATACTTATTATACACACCGTTTGTTGACGGAGGCGGGCTTCCCAACTCGGATAGTGGAATGGGCGTCGCATCACCACGAGCGACTCGATGGCAAAGGTTATCCTTTCGCGCTGGCAGAGAAGGATATCGATGTGGGAGCCCGGCTGATGGCGATTGCTGATATCTATGCAGCCCTCACGGAAAATCGACCCTATCGGCTAGCGATGGGTTCAGGTGAAGCTCTTAATTTGATTCAGCGTGGGGCAGGCACGATGGTGGACGGGTCTTTAGTGGAGTTAGCAAGAAGGGTCCTATAGAGGACTTGTGTGACACAGCGCTCGGTGCTTACGACGCAGAGCAAACTAACCGTTTAAGCTCTTACTATGGGGAGCGGGGTACATCCTTCGGCGATAGTATGTATGAAAGAACCCGCCTACGGCGATAATCTATCCTACGCCGCGAAGTGTTCCTTTTGGGATCAGCGGCTTCGGCGATACTCTCCACTGGAGACTATCGT